>JAIXVB010000487.1 GCA_027483245.1 Verrucomicrobiaceae bacterium
GTTTATGTGACGCCGTTCGGGGGTGTCAGCCTGATGGCGGGCTGGGGGCTGCTGATTTTCAGCAAGTGGACACGGGCTTAATTTTCATATCCTCGCACAGGCTGTGATTGAGTCTTGCGATCATGGCACGTATCGTTTCTCACTGAATGTCTCGCCCACCTGAAGCTCACCTGCCGCCACCTGATGATCCTGGTGTCGAGAGCGCATCGCCGGAGGACAGCGATCAGGACGTTCACCTGCCAGCGCCGCCCCGTTCCCCGAAGGGACCACGAGGGCCTCGGGACAAAGATGGGCCGCCTTCGCATCGCGATGACATCCTGATTCCTGACTACACGCTGATCAAACGCATCGGCTCAGGGGCGTATGGGGAAGTCTGGCTGGCGCAGAGCGTGACGGGGGCTTATCGCGCGGTGAAAATCGTCTGGCGTGAGGACTTTGAACTCACCCGCACTTTTCATCGGGAGTTCCTGGGCATTCAGCAATTCGAGCCGATCTCGCGCGGTCATCCCTGCATGGTCCACATCCTGCATGTGGGCTGGAATGAAGACCGCGGTTTCTATTACTGCGTCATGGAATTGGCCGATGACGCGGAAGAGGGGCCTAACTTTCAAAGTGTGACCACCTATGTGCCGCGCACTTTGGGCACAGACATGAAGCGCCATGGCCGTTTGGATCTGGTGTTTTGTCGGGATGCCGGCGTGTATCTGGCGGATGCGCTGTATTACATGCACAATCGTGGGCTGACACATCGCGACATCAAACCTTCGAACATCATTTTCTGCGGTGGTGTGTGCAAGCTGGCAGACATTGGTTTGGTCGCAGGTTTTGGAGAGCGCACCTTTGTCGGCACCGAAGGATTTGTGCCGCCCGAGGGGCCTGGCACGGCGCAGGCAGACATTTATAGCCTGGGCAAGGTGCTCTATGAAATGAGCAGCGGGAAAGATCGCATGGAGTTCCCTGAGATCCCGGCGAATCTGGGCGACGATGAATGGCCCTTTTGGTTAGACCTGAATCGAGTCATCTGCAAAGCCTGCGCGCCCGATTTGAGCGAGCGCTTTCAGACAGCAGGCGATTTTGCCGAGGCACTCCAGCGTGTGGGGGAGAAGCGTGCGGAGAGTTTTGTGCGTCGCTTCAGTCGTGCGGCGATCTTTACCCTGGTCGGCTCAGCGCTGGCGGGTGCCGGCCTCACCGCGGGGAAGTATCAGCAGGAGTGGGCGGTCGAATTGCCTCTGCCAGCCAAAGCGGAACCCGAGATGCCGCAGCCGCCGCAAAAGGGGCGGCCTTGGCAGAATATTTATGGTCAGTGGTTCACCTTTAGCAAAGATCGTCACATCGCGGATCTGCCAGTGGAGGTGAGTCTTTTTCGATCCTTCCTTGAGGCCACGGGGCGTGCGGCTGAGTTCGGGGTGGGGAGACTGGTGACGGCTGAAAAAAAGACGGTGAATTGTGCCATGGTGCCGGAAGCCGACGCTGATGCATTTTCTGCCTGGATGACGAGTCGTGACCGCGCCAGTGGTCGCCTGGACATCGATCATGAGTATGCCTGGCGGGTGGCGAACATTTCACTGCCCAAGGGCGAGACCCCGCGTCAGGGTTGGCAGGCGATTCGGACGGAGATTGTGCGGGTGCCCTACGGTCGCCTGAGTCTGGACAGCACGCCGCGTGGAGCGGAGGTCTTCGATGGTGAATTGCGGGTCGGCCGCACGCCGCTTCAGCTCGGGAAAGTGCGCGCCGACAAGTTCGAATACGAGGTGCGTCTGCCAGGTTACAAGAGCGAATTCGCCAAGGGCAACCTGAAGGAAAATCAGGCCATGAGCTTCAATCTACGACTGCGTGCCACGGGCTCGGTCGTGTTTGGCAAGCTGTGGGAAAACAGTTTGGGCATCAAGATGGTGCCACTGGGGCGTGCCATGCTGGCGGCGACCGAGACGAGGCGGCGTGACTTTGTGGAGTTTGCCCGCAGCACCAATCTGCCTCCCGCAGAAGGTCGTGTTTTGGATCGCGACGTGGATCTGCCTGTGAATTTCATCACGCGTGCTGAGGCGGAGCAGTTCTGTCGGTGGTTGACCGATCGTGAGCGTGGCAAAGGTCTGCTGGAGCCGGATCAGGAGTATCGACTGCCGACGGATGACGAATGGAGCATGGCCGCGTATCTGCCGCGTGAGTTGGGCGAAACGCCTGCAGAGCGCAGCAATCGAATCCTGGGCATCTACACCTGGGGATTCACGTCTGTGCCGCCGTCGAAGCTCACAAATCTTTTCGACAAATCGGCGGATGCGAGCGGGAAAAAGTCCGTGCTCGGTTACGACGATGGTTTCGCCGGACTGGCCCCTGTGGCGAGCTTCCGCGCTGATTCGCGGGGCCTGCATGATCTGCCGGGCAATGTGTGGGAATGGGTCGCGGATGCTTGGGATGCTGCAGGGACATCAGGCGTCGCGCGCGGCGGTTCCTTCCTGACTTGGAAACCGAATGAATTGCTGGCCTCGTATCGCCGCGAAGTGCCTCTGACCTTGCGGGCAGAGGACGTCGGTTTCCGGGTGCTGTTGATTTCGTCAGGCTTGAACGCGCGGGATGAAGATTGATTCCTTCGCGTCAGTCCTTCTTTTTGCCCTTTCCTTTGCCTTTGCCCTTCTTCTCCTTGGCTCCTGAAGTTGGCGGGATCTCCTGATCAGCGGTGGGCAGGGCAGCTCCGAGTTTGGCTTTGATCTCACTCAGGCTGGGATCGTTGGCGAGGTTGGTCCACTCATTCGGATCTTTGCGGTGATCGTAGAGTTCTTCACTGCCGTCTTCATAACGAATGTAACGCCAGTGCGCATCTCGCGCGGCATGGTTGCCTTTGCCATGAGAGCAGATGGCGACGTGATCCCAAGGGGCTTGTGGATTTTTGAGCAGCGGCAGCAGGCTGGCTCCTTGGACATGCTCTGGCAGGCTGAGGCCGGTGAGATCACAGAGGGTGGGGTAGATGTTCAGGTAGTCGATCGGGGCTGCGCAAACAGAGCCAGCCTGAGTCACGCCAGGGGCCACGATGGCGCATGAGGTGCGCGTGGTTTCTTCCCAGAGGGCGAATTTCCGCCAGTGTTCTTTTTCTCCGAGTGCCCAGCCGTGATCGGTCCACCAGACGATGATGGTTTTGTCCTTGCGGGGGCTATTGTCGAGGCCTTCCAACAGGCGGCCCACTTGATCGTCGAGAAACGAAATGGTGGCCAGATAGGCCTGCACCCCTTTTTTCCATTGGTCAGCTTTCAGCACGGCGGCGTGGTCACCTCCGGCCATCTTTTTTCCTGCGGCGGGGATGTCCGCCAGATCCTCTTTTTGGGTTACCGGGAGCTGGATGCCTTCCAGGGGGAAACGATCAAAATACTCTTGGGGCACATACCAGGGTAGGTGCGGTTTGACATACCCGACGCCGAGAAACAGGGGCTTGTCCAAAGGCGCATTTTTCAGGTGGTCGATGGCCCAGTCGGTCAGTTTGTAGTCGCCCATTTCGGCGGGCTTGGCCTTCACGGGACCCCAGTCAAAGTGACCGCGGCCCATGCCCGTCATGTTTTCTTCATGCTCAGGGATGGAGGGAAACAGACCGGCCCATTCCGTCCAGGTATCCTTGCGCCCTTCGCTGGTGTAGCCGTGGTAAATCTTGCCACCACCGCGGGTGTTGTAGCCTTGAGCGAGGAAGTGACGATTGATTGTGAGGGTCTCTTCCATGACCTTTTGAGCGGGGTCATTGTTGGTGTAGATGCCCGTTTTCCAGGGGCGCAGACCGCTCATCAGCGCAGCGCGGGAGGGATTGCAGGCAGGGGCCGCACAGTGCGCATTGGTAAAGGCCATGCCGCGCGCGACGAGCCGGTCGATGTTCGGCGTTTTTGTCTGAGGATGCCCGCCAAGATGGGTGACCCAGTCGTTGAGGTCATCGACGGCAATGAACAGCACGTCGGGCTTTTCGGCCGCGGTCAGGGGTTGAATCAACAAACCCAGGAGGGCAGGGAGAAGGCGGGCGAGTTTCATGCGCGCCGGAGAACGAAGTCCCCGACGCGCATCTTATCAGAAAATGCGCTGTCTTATTGGCCCAGAGCCTTGCGGATCACGGGTTCAAAGATGTCGGCCTGACGCATGAAACCGAGATCGCTGGCATGAGAGGCATCGGTCGCACCCTCGGTGTCGTCGCCATAGAGGCTGTCGCCGGGGATGTAGTGCAGGTTTTTCACGCCCTCTTTGACCAGGGTTTCATAAGCGGCCTTCAGCGCCGCGTGATTGTCGGTGTGAAACTGCTTTTTGACGGGGGTGATCCAGTCATTGGTGAAGCGGCGATCTTCCACCAGAATGATCGGCGTCTCGGGTTTGGCCGCGCGCAGTTGCTTCACCAGAGGGATGCACTTCTCGGTCACTTGAGCAGGCTGCATGTTCGGCAGGCAGTCGATGACATAAACGGCGGCGTCGAGTTGCACGAGGTAATCTCCCACGGCCTGATCCATGCGGCCATTGCCGGAGAAACCAAGGTTCACCACTGGCATGTCCAGGCGACGTCCGAGGATGCCTGTGTGCACCATGCCAGGGCGACTGGCGCAGGCACCGTGAGTGATGCTGGTGCCGTAAAAAACGATGGGTTTGGTGCGAGGGGCCAGTCCTTCGAACTTGCTGCCCTTGGCCACCCCGATGCTCAGGGATTCGATGCCATTGTAGAGCGGCAGGTAGGCCGCGTATTCGCGTTCTCCAGGAGCCAGGCCTTTGATGATTTCAGCCTTCACTTCCTGCGTGGCCGGTTTGGTCACCATGACCCACTTCCATTTGCCGTCCGTGTCCCGTGCATACAGGTCCACGCCGCTGACACCCGTGGCTGGCATGTGCGGCTGCCCCAGGCGATCCTTGCTCAGTTTGTAGTGCACGCTGATGGCGGTGGCATCGGTCTTGAAGCGCACCATCATGCCTGCGCTGTCACGGCTCAGACCCCAGACGGCAGGGGTCACTTTTCCTTCCGCACTGGCCGGCAGGCGGTCAAACCAACGCTTTCTCTCCTGGTCAGGCAGGATGCGTCCTTCGACGCCCCACTGCGTGATGTCATGCCAGACCAGATCCTCAGCCGCCGCTTTGTTGACGCCCATCGCGGGGTCGAGCTTGGCGACATCGGGGGCTTTTTGGGCAGTGACCGTGCCAGCGAGCGCACAGCTGAGGCAAACAAGTGGAAACAAGGAACGACGAGAGAGCATGATGGACATGAGGTTGGGAATGAGCAGGCCTTCAGAAGCCTGCCTGCACATCACGTTCATCTTTGGAGCGGTGTTGCAAGACTTCGCCTTTTTTCATGTCTCGTGAAGTCTGCCCGAAAGGCCACAGCGCGTAAGCTCAGCCGATCACTGCTCGATAGGCTGCACAGAGTGTGCCTGGCAGAGTCACGGAAACAGGCTGACCCGATTTTTCAGCCACGGCAGCGGCCAGGACGAGCTGGAGTGCTCCGGCGGCCCCCATGCTTTCGCCCAGGACTTGGCGTGGATTCAGAGTCGTTGCGCTCTCTGTGGGTTGCTCTTGGAGTTCGGCCTGGTCCAGCAGGGGGATGCCACTGAGACCACTCACATGCTGTTTCAGGGGCAGATCCATGGCCCAGATGCGCGCCGCCTTTTCCACTTCGTTGTGAAAGGTCAGGGCGGGGGTGTGATGCATGGGCTGTCCCTGATCGCCGAGCGTCAGGAGCAGCGCCCCAGCTCCTTCACAGGCGATCAAGTCGCTGTGGTAGTAACTGGCGGCTTCTGCTCCCAGCCAATCGCACTCTTCAGAGCCGATGACCAGGGCGTGGTCGATGAGATCCTGGGTGAGCCAAGTGTGCGCGATGTCCACTGCTTCGATGATGGCACTGGACTCGCCGATGAGTGTGGTCGCGGGGCCATCGACCCCCAAATAGGCTGCGATGTGAGAGGCCGGTGCGTTGTAAACCGTCTCAGGAAAGATCAGCGGGCTGGCCAGGGCAGGGGTCTCTAGCACTTCGTGGTAAAACTTGCCGCTGAACTGAACGCAGCCATTGAACATGAGCTGGATGATGCCGAGCCGACCTGCGCCTACTCCCCGTGGGAACCCCGCCTTTTCCAGGGCCTCCAGCGCAGCGGCCATGGCGAACTTGGTGATCGGACTCGCACGGCGCAGGCGAGGGAATTTCGGCAACCGGTCAGCGGGGGCTGCAGGCGCATGGCGCACCTTGCAGGGCCAGTCCCGCATGCCTACCGTGCGCGGGCAGTCCACGGCAGGCGGGGTGAGTTTTTCGGAAACGGCATGGAGGAGCTCTTGAGTGCTCCAGCCGGCGGGGGAGACGGCTCCTGTGCCGACGATGCGGAGCCCTGTGTTGGGTTCCTGCACCTTCCCATTCGAATGCGGCGTCGCGGTTTTCGCGCTTCCGACATTTGCCAGAATCAAGGTCGCATTGGTGCCGCCAAACCCAAAGCTATTGGTCAGGGCGACCTGCACTTTGGCTGGACGGAATTGCTGAACGAGGTCGAAACACACCGCCGGGTCGGTTTCTCGGATGTTTAGACTGCCAGGCATCCACTGACCACGCAGGGCCATGAGGCAGATGACCGCTTCGACCGCACCGGCTCCTCCGAGCAAGTGACCCATGGCTGATTTGGTGGAACTGAGAGAGATGCCCGAGGCCGCCTCGCCCGCCCAGGCTTTCACCGCGCTGGCTTCCGCGACGTCGTTGTAGGGCGTGCCGGTGCCGTGGGAGTTGATGTAATCGATCTCATGCGGGCTGAGACCTGCCATGACGCAGGCACCGGTCATGGTGCGGATGGCGGCTTTGCCCTCTGGATCAGGCTGCGTGAGGTGATGCAGATCGGTGGCGGTGGCGTAGCCCGCGGCGATGGCGATGGCCTCTGCGCCACGCTCGGCAGCGGCTTCTTCGCTTTCCAGCAGGACCAGGGCGGCACCTTCTCCCAGCGCCAGTCCATCTCGTGCGGCATCGAAGGGACGCGGCACGCCACTCGGAGCCAGGGCGCGCAGGGTATCGAAACCGGCGTAAACCAGTTCTGCCAGTGCATCATAACCACCGGCCAGCACTCGGCGTGCTTTGCCCGTTTGAATCATCGCCATGGCATCGCCGATGGCATTGGCCCCGCTGGCGCAGGCGTTGGAGACCAGGATCATCGGCCCATGCCAGTCATACTCGGCGGCAATGGCATTGAGCTGACGCTGCGGCTGGTAGAACTCGAGCCGCGAAATTTGCCCTGGCTGGCGGACGGGGCTGCCTGCTGCATGACGGAAGTATTCCTGGCCGATGCCCATCGCGCCTGCGGAGGTGCCGATGACGATGGCGTCCACGCCTTGCAGCCCCGGCAGTTTTGCTTGGGCCAGCGTCTCCCGCAGGGCTAGCATCAGCATCTTGGTGCCTCGGTCGATCAGGGCCTCACGACGGCGCGGGATTTTCAGAAACAGGCGCTCCTCAGGAAGATCGACATGCGCCGCAGTTTTGGCGATTCGTTCGCTCACATCAAACATCGTCACCGGACGGAAAGCGGTGCGATTGGCGCGAAAAGACGCTTCATTTTCCTGCCAGTCGAGCCCGAGGGGAGAGACGATACCGGCTCCGGTGATGAAAATACGCTGAGAGGTGAGGTGGGGCACGATGATAGGAACGCTGACTGCGCGGGAATGGATACCCAGGCTTGAACACACGTTAAAGCCGAGTGGGTCCCCGCTCTTCCGCATGCCACCTCGTTAGACTTGCGCAGCGCTGAGTGTCAAATGGTTGTGCAAGCCCACGAGAATTCCACGCGCCCCTTTCCGCCTCTGAATTTTCACTCACTCTTCAAAGACGCGGAAGAAACAGCGATCCATGCTCTCAGGGTCTGGATTGACGGACAGGACCTGGACTTCGCCGTTGCCACTGACGGTGAGAACATCGGTCCAGTCGCTGAGATTGGTGCTGCGTTTGACCGTGTAGGTTTTCCCCACCTGAGTCTGCATCGTTAGGTGCATCTGGCCGCCGCTGAACTCGCTCGCTTCCAGTTCCAGGCTCGGAGGAGCTGGGACGGTGAAGGTGGCCATGTTGGAGACGTTGGTGTAAGAATCGTTGGTGAACAGCCCGACCACGTATCGGCCAGGGGGCGGTTGAGTCACAAAGGTGACCGTGCCGCTGCTAGTGCCGCCGAAGTAGAGATAATCGACCAGGGAGCCTTCGCTGCCGACGCCAAACTCCACGCCCTCGCGGAAGATGCCGATGTAGTCCTTGGCGATGGCGGGCCCGTTGTTGAATTGCACGGAGAAGGGCGAGCCCGCTTGCCAGATGGCGGGGCAGCTGACGGTGGCGATTTCGGTGCCGACCGAAAAGAACACGCGCTCGGCGATCTCGAACCACTGATCATTCACCAAGTAAGTGGCGAAATAATAGCCTTTGGGAAGGTTGGTGAAATCGCGGAAGCCTGCGGCATTGGTGACGTAATCCCATTGCGTGGATGGCACGTCGCCGGGAGTCTGACCGACCCGATAAATCGCCACCCAGTCTTTGTTTCGGGGGGCTGTGTTGGTCGCAGGGGCGCTGGCATACGTGATCCGCACCGTTTCGCCGACGTTGTATTCGGTTTTGGGCAAAGTCAGCACCGGCGTCGTGCCCACAAAGAAGGGGATGCGCGGAGCCGCCTCCGTGTAGCCGTCATTGACCAGCAAGGTCGCGAACCATTCTCGGTTGCCTGCCGTCAGCGCGCTGGCAGGGAAACTGAGCGTGCCATTGAGGATGGGGGTGGAGGGGGCGGA
>JAIXVB010000630.1 GCA_027483245.1 Verrucomicrobiaceae bacterium
CAGCCCCCCCGCCTGGAGCTGCTCCACCTGATGCTGGGCCTGCCGCTGCATCTCATAAACGATGTCCGTCTCCTGACGTTGATTGAGCTGACGGAGTGGTTTGATGCCGTCCAACGCAAAGATGACGACCAGCAGAGGAAAGCCGATGAGCATGGCGATGTGCAGCCAGACCTGACCTGAGTCGCGGCGAAAAATGGTCCAGCGACGACGCAACAGCACCAGCACTTGGCTGAATAAACCGGGCAGTTCCTCCGGCGCGATGTCTTCATGTTTCACCTCTTGAGTTTCCGCCTCAGACTTCGACTCAAGGCTCGGAGTGGCGCTCGCTTCGATGAGCATCTGCTCATAATAATCGCGCTTTTTCTGCCAGGACTCATGCCAGGCCTGCGCGTCCCGTTGGGTCAATCGCAGATAGACTTCTTCGGGATGTTCGACCGTGAAATAATGCGTCAGCAACTTCGGCGGGCCATGATACACCAAGCGTCCCTGATACATCACGAGCACGCTGTCAAAGGCCTCCAGACTGGCGAGGCTGTGGGTCACATTGATGACGACGCGACGTGGATTTTCGCGAGAAAGCACACGCAGCAGATCGGTGATCTCGCGTTCAGATTTCGGATCGAGACCACTGGTAACTTCATCGCAAAGCAGCAGGCAGGGATTGGTGACCAGTTCCAAGGCCAAACCAAGACGCCGCTTTTGGCCACCGGAGAGCACCTTGACCCGCCGATCCGCCAACTCTGTGAGGCCTGTGATGGCAAGGATGTTTTCGAGCTTCGGTTCAAACTCGTCGGTGCCTGGAAGTTGCGTGCGCAGTGACATGCTGGCTGCCACACATTCATCCACCGTGAGCAGGTCATGCGCGACGCTGAACTGCGGCACGTATCCGAGCTCACCCGGATGCAAATCCTCCTCTTCTTTGAGGTCACGCATCTCCCATTTCAGCGCGCCTTCCGTCTGCTCCGTGATGCCCGCGATGACCTTCAGCAGGGTGGTCTTTCCACAACCGGAGGGCCCCACGATGGCCATGAGATGCCCCTGAGGCGTGGTGAAACTCACCTCACGCAGCAGATGCAGGCTTTCCTCTTCCGATCCAGGGGGGGCATCAATCTCCAGGCAAACGTTCTTGGCTTCGAGCATGCGCCATCATAGGCCAGAAGCCCGCGCTGGAGGCAAGCAGGATCATGCACGGGCCAAACCTGCGGCTGATAATTTTTTCAGCGCAGAAAATCAGGCGGCTTCATTCAGCTTTGGACAACGCTGCCGCAACGCCTCAAAAACCACCAGGATCTGCTCCGTCATACGATCCAACATTTCGCGAAATCCCGCTCGTTTGGCTTCAGCACGCATTTCTGCCAGAGTCAGTCCACTGCGCTCACGCAGCAGTGGTGTGCATTCTCCGTCGATCAGCCTCAGGCTAGCGAGTTCATCGTCCGCGTGGTGGTTCACGTAGCGTCGGTTTTCAGTCAAGACAGCACGCAGCGTCGATTCCGCCGCAGGTTGCCAGCCATCGGGAAACAACTTCGCCAGATTTCCTCGAGGCGAAGAACAGCGCATGTAGTGAAGTTGGATCTCCTCCACCGGAGTGGCCGCGAGGTCTGCCATCACACGGGTCCAATCCAGACCCAGCTCAGCGATGCCGACATCGTGAAATGAAACAAGATCCTGAATGGGTCGATTTTTCACCGTGTAGCGGCCATCCAACAAATGCAGCTCAAGGCCTGCGTGCTGTCCTTTGATCAGGCTGTCACTGACGACATGCACGACCCACCCGAGCGTATAGGCCAGAGCGCGCTCTTGATTGGGCTGCAGGTCATCGAGAACGGCCGCACAGTAATCTGGCAAATGATCCCAGGGCACACGCAACGATTGATCCGCCGCCGTCCAGCCGAAGAGAAGATGCGAACGCCCATAGAAGTGCTGATGAACTTGTGTGGCGGAGAGCAAGCCCGTGGGTGTCGTGAGCTTGAACTGCTTCACAGGTCCCCCCGTGATGGGGCTGCGTGCCAGTGGCACCGTGCCAAAGCCAACCTCTCTTCCTGACTCCACACAAATCGCTTCGGGCATGACCTGGATGTCACTGCCGAGGTAGGCTCCGGCGTGGAAGCTGGAGCGATGACGCTGAAGTTTGCCAGCCAAAGGCCACTTGCGCCGCAACACTTCACGAAGGGCCAATTCGGCGTAGAGGGTGTGGCCGATGATGCCACTCATGGCGCAGGTTTGCTGATGCGTTCGTGACTTGGAGTGAGCGTCACTTTTTCACCGTCAGAAACCGCGGTGATAAGGCCATGAAAGGCCGTGACGAGAACCTCTGCGCCGAGCTTGCCATACACCTGGATCGCACGATCTCCGGGGGAGCGTGGATTGGGTGTGTTGGCATTGCCTGGATAGTCCGCCAAGCAGGAGACGACGACATGCTTGGGCATCAGCATGGCCGGAAAAGCGTAGCCCGGATTGAAGCCATGATGCGGTGCCGTGAGCACGGTGGTGAGCAACTTTTCAGCAGGCACTTTTTTTTTGAGATAAGTCTCAAACGCCCCGCCATAGGCATCGCCAGGAAACAAAAAAACCTGCGACCCATGCTGGAGTCGAAGCAGCAGGGAGTTTGAATTGAGCAGGCCGTGCTCACTCACTTTGCTGGGATCACTGCCAGTGCTAATGAACTCGGCAGGCGGTGACAGCAGTTCCAGACTCAGCGACGCATCCCACTCGAGCCGACCGCCTGCGAGCATGGGGCGATACTTGCCTCCGCGCTGCGTCGCCAGATCACGCAACCGTTTGTAGGCCAAGGATTGACCCCGCCCTTCATACCCATGATCGATGAATTCACGCACGGTCCAGTTTTGCAGCAGCCACTCCAACCCGCCGTAGTGGTCGCCATGGGGATGACTGATCAAAATGCCAGTAATCTCCGTGTAACCACGCTGTTTGAGAAACGGCGAAAGGGTGTCACGCCCGGCATTGTAATCCAGCTCTGCGTTCTTCTTCGTCCCGCCCGTATCCACCAGAAAAACCTTGCCGCCCGGTGTCTCAACGATGACCGCCAAGCCGTGCACGGGCATATCCAGCCAAGTCACCGTAAGCTTTCCAGGCTCTGCGGCCAGAAACAAAGGAGCTGTCAGAACCAACCAACCCAACAAGGTCGCGCAGAAAAAGGAAGGTCGGGTCATGAGGGTTGGGTTCTGTTGAACGATGAACCAACGTGGAGATCGGGGGTTCCTTGCCGCCAGAACCGCCGATCAGACGAGACGGGGTCTGCATCGACTGAAAGTTTTGCGTTTTCAGCGTGAGTTTTCAGTTAAACTGCCCGCATGAGTTCTCGCCCTCGTCGTCGTTCTGGGAAAAGCCCCCGCTGGTTGTTCGTGCTGATCGGAATGGGCCTGCTGGTGGTGGTGCTGGCGCTGCTGGCCCCGATGCTGGTCATGAACTGGGTGCGGGGTTATCTTCAGCAAGAGGCTTTTCGCGGACAGATGGAGCGTTTCTTTGGCACTCAGTTGCAGGGTGAGGTGGCTTTGACGCCGCTGCGCTGGACCGGCGATGAAGTCACCGCCACGGAAGCGACCGTGAAGATGGCCAATGGGTGGCAGGCGGAGATCGGTGGACTGCATCTCGGCTTGGACTGGAATGCCTTTCGTCAAGGCACCTGGCGCGTGGTCGGGACGGGGGCCGATGATGTGGCCCTGACCTTTGCCCCCGCTGCAACGCGTGCCGTGGACGTGCCTGAGATGCCCACTGACGGTGGTGAGATGCGCACAGAAACGCCCCTGTGGTTGCGACGTTATTTGCCGGACAAAACCGAGATTGATGGCGTGATGGTGGATCGCTTGAGCCTGCGTTATCCCGGTCCTTGGAGCGTGACTGAGGCCAAGGTGCGCATCGGCACGTGGCAGCAGGGAGAGACCTCAGCGCAGGTCGTGGTGGAAAAGGGCATCCTTGAAACGCCGATTCAGATCGAAGCACAGCCCACCCCGCTGAAGTTCAATTTGAACCGCGCCTCCACACGCATCAGCCGTGACGAGTTGCATCTGAAAGAAGTTTCCCTGTCGTGGCTGGGCGACAGCGAGATCACCGCGCGTGGTCATTTGCGCCCCACCTTGGGCACTTGGAAGGTGACGACGAATCTGAAAAACATCCCTCTGCGTGAGTGTGTGAATGAGGACTGGAAACTGCGCCTCACAGGCCTGGTGGAAGGTGATCTGGAGATTGAAGGTCGTTACCAAACGTTGCCCACCGTGGAGGGCGATGTGCGATTGCGCGAAGGTGTGCTAACCACCCTGCCGATCCTGGATCGACTCGCCACCTACACCGGGGTAGAACGGTTCAAGCGCCTCGTGCTCGACATCGCCAGCGCACAGGTGAGTGGCTCTGGAGATGCGCGGCATTTTGAAAAAATCATCCTTCAATCCAATGGCCTGCTGCGACTGGAGGGCACGCTTCATGTCCAAGGCGGACAGCTTGATGGCAGCTTTCTACTGGGGGTCACGCCGGAGACTTTGAAATGGATCCCTGGGGCTCAGCAGCATGTGTTTAACAGTCCAAATCCAGCAGGACCGGTGGGCATGATCTGGACCCCACTGCGCATCACCGGCAATATCGATTCTCCACGTGAAGATCTCAGCGAGCGGCTGATCACGGGTGCTGGCAAGGCCCTGCTGAGCGCACCGGCAGACATCGCCGGCAAAGGCACCGAACTGCTGCTGTCTCCTGTGCTCGGCCAGGAGGCTGCGGGGAAACCCGGGGAGGTCCTCAAAGGTGCCACCGACGCCGCGGGAAAGGCCGCAGAAACGGGGGTGAAACTCCTCGAAGGCCTGGGCGGCGGTCTGCTCGGACGCTGAGTTTTTAACTGTCGTGATACACACGCGGAACCCGTGCATTGATGTTCGTCAGCACTTCATAGGGGATCGTTCCCGCCCATTCGGCGACGTCATCCGCACGGATTTGATCGCCGCCCTGTTGACCCAGCAGGACGACTTCATCCCGATAATAAGCCGTGCCCCATTCCAGATTCACCATGATCTGATCCATGCACACACGTCCTGCCAGACCATGGCGCTTTCCGCCGATCAACACCTGCGCCTTGTTCGATAACGCGCGAAAATATCCATCGCCATAACCCACCGGCACCGTGACGACGCGCACCGGATGATCACTCACCCATGTGCTGCCATAACCAACAGGGAAACCCGCCTGCACGACTTTGAAATACGCCACGTGACTCTTCCAGGTCAGCGCGGGCTGAACGACCACTGAGCGCGCGCATTCAGAACTAGGATACACGCCGTAGAGCATGATTCCAGGTCGCACCAGATCGAGATGACTTTCCGGCAACTGCAAAATGCCGCCACTGTTCGCGATGTGACGCTGAGGCGTGGGCAGGCTGCGCCGTTCATAAAAACGCAGCACTTCCTGAAAGCGCTCCAACTGCAAACGTGCATGCGACAGGTCGGCGGCGTCCGCATTGGCAAAGTGCGAGTAGATGCCCTCCACCTGCACATGCTGGGCACGCAGGCTGGCTTCCAACAAAGCCTCGGCGCTGTAAAAGTGAATGCCCAGCCGCTCCATGCCGGTGTCGATTTTCAAATGCACCCGCGCTCTCACTCCCATCGCGGCAGCGGCGTCATCGATCAGCTTCAGTTTGTCCAAAGAAGGCGCGGTAAGCGTGAGGTCATGACGAATGAAAAGCGGAATCTGCGTCTCCGCGATGCCGCCAAAAACCAAGATCGGGGCCGTGACTCCTGACTGTCTCAAAATCAGGGCCTCCTCCAACAGCGCCACGCCCAGCGAGTCTGCCCCCGCTACCACCAGCGCCTGAGCCACCGGCACGAGGCCATGGCCATACGCATTTGCCTTCACCACAGCCATCACTTTGGCCCCGCCCACATGTGCCTGAATGGCGGCCAAATTGCCCCTCAGCCGCCCGAGATCCACCTCCACACGAGTCGGGCGGATGGATTCGTCAGCAGAAAGGGCGGGAGCAGCAGCAAGCATCGGAGCCGTGATGATTCCGTGGTCGCGAGCTAAAGGCAAGTGCTTCACCCCATCCTGATGAAGGATTTGAGCACACAAGATGTCTCGCAGCTTGCGCGGGGCCTAGGGGCCGTGCCATGATGAGGGATGGCAGCTCGGATCTCCAGCCTCGCGACCGCCTTTGTCCTGACCTGTATGGCTACTTTAGTCTCATCTTCGGTTAGGGCCGAAAACCTGCGCCTTGGCATTGTTGGCCTCGATTCTTCGCACTCAGAGCAGTTCACCCTGCGCCTCAATGACCCGGCGAACCCAAATCACATCCCGGGAGCGCGTGTGGTCGCAGCTTTCCCCGGTGGCAGCCCTGATTTGCCTGAGAGCGCTTCCCGCGTGGCCGGATTCACCGCCACTTTGAAGGACAAATTCGGTGTGCAGATTCTCGGCAGCATTCCCGAAGTCTGCGCGGCCGTGGACGCGATTTTGATCCTCAGTGTCGATGGACGCCCGCATTTGGCTCAGGTGCGAGACGTGATCGCTTCGGGCAAACCGGTGTTCTTAGACAAACCCGTCGCCGCCTCTCTGAAAGACGTCGTGGAGATCTACAAACTGGCGGAGGCGGCCAAAGTGCCGCTGTTCAGCTCCTCCGCCGTACGCTGGTATCCCGGCGTGATCGAGGTGGCCTCAGCAGAGCCCACACCGGCTCTCTCGGCCTTGTCTTATGGGCCTGCACCCATCCTGCCGTTTCATCCCGACCTGTTCTTTTATGGCATTCATCCGGTGGAGGCCTTGTTCACGGTCATGGGCAGCGGCTGCCAGCAGGTCCAACGCGTGACCACACCCGCCACCTCCGTGGCGACAGGCCTCTGGGAAGGCGGGCGATTGGGGACCCTTCACGCCTCACACTCGCAGCCCATCGGTTCCACCAGCTACAAACTGGTCCGCTTTGGTCAAAAGGGTGTCTTTGAGCAGAAAAGTCAGGGCGATTACACGCCGATGCTGAGAGAGATCTTGAAATTCTTCCAGAGCAAACAGGCGCCGATCTCCGCCAAACAGACGCTGGAGATTTACGCTTTCATGGAAGCGGCGGAAGAAAGCAAACGCCAGAATGGCAAGGTCATCCAACTCCGTGAAGTGCTGCTCAAAGCCGGTGCGCCAGAAGCTTGGTTACCGACCAAAGCGACGAAGTAGCCGTCTTTCCAAGGCTCACGGTCAAGGGACATCGTCCCCCATGACGATTTGTCAAAGTTCTTGGGAATGCGGGAACGTCTGGGGACTCTTATACATTGAGGATTCTCATTGTCTCAACTTACGGACCCTTAAAGTTAGACAAATGGACATCTGAGACAAAATATATTCGACAAACCTTTGACAAATTGAACATTTCTCGTTTTGTCTGTCTCAGTTCAGGTCAGTTGATTCAGTAACCCCCCACACCTTCATGCTATGATCGACACCGCCGAAAACGAAATTCAGATTCAGGAGGACATCCAACTGCTCCAACGCATCGCCGAGCGTGACTCCCAGGCCTTCCAGACCTTTTACAAAAAATATTCCGGGCTCATCTTCGCGGCGATTTCCAACGTGCTGAATGATCACCACGACACGGAAGACGTGATGCAAGAGGTGTCTGTCCAACTTTGGAACAAGGCTCATCTTTATGAACCCCGGAAAGGCAAGCCCCTTACCTGGCTGACCACGATGGCCCGCAATCGCGCCATCGACCGCATTCGCTCGAAACAACGCCGCTCACGGCTCAACGATGACTTCGAGCTGGAGAATAAGAAGACTCAGCCCGAGTTCGAAGAATCCGCCCACGACCATCTGGAGCTCAAAGAACGCGACAGCCTCATCCGCCGCGCCGTGGCCAAGCTAAACGATGATCAGCGAGAGGCGATCCATCTGGCCTACTTCAGTGGTCTGACCCAGGCCGAAGTGGCCGAGCAACTCAACGAGCCTCTCGGCACCATCAAAGCCCGCATCCGCCGTGGTGTGAGTCGCTTGGAAACATTGGTCAAACCGCGTCTAATGTAATCGAAGGGCCTTCGCGGCCCCTGCATATCCTTGGGCCTCCTGAGTTGACGACGCGGTTGCGTTCGTTGACTACTGCGGCGCTGCCCCACAGATCACTTGGGTGATGTTTCATCTTTACGCTCAGCGAGCGCGGGTGATCTGAAGGGCCGCCTCCGCCACCATGACCGACCCTGCCACCATCCTCATTGTTGATGATGAAAAACACACCCGCGATGGGTTGCGTTTGGCCTTGGAGGATGATTTCGACTGCTACGTCGCCTCCAACGCCGCTGAGGCGCTCGAGCATCTGAAACACGATGGTGTGGATGTGATGCTGACCGATCTGCGCCTGGGTGCAGATGACGGCATGAAACTGCTGGAGCAGGCCCTGGGCATGCCAAAGGCACCGGTCTGCATCATGATGACGGCCTATGGAAGCGTGGATACGGCGGTCGAGGCCATGCGCCGTGGGGCCTATCATTTTGTTACCAAACCGCTGAATCTGGATGAGGTGGAGCTGCTGGTGAAGCGCGCCCTGCGCAGCCGCACACTGGAGCATGAAAACAAGGTGCTCAAACAGCAGGTGGAGCAGAAATATTCCATCGAGGGCATCTTGGGAAAAGCCGACACCCTCAAGCCGATTTTGGAGACGATCCAGCAAGTGGCTCCGACCCGCGCCACCGTCTTGATCGAGGGGGAAAGCGGCACCGGCAAAGAACTCGTCGCCCGTGCCATCCACAATCTCAGTGGCCGCCCCAAGGCCAAGTTGATCACGGTTCACTGCGCGGCGCTGTCTCCACAAATCCTGGAAAGCGAGCTCTTTGGCCATGAAAAGGGTTCCTTCACCGGTGCTCAGGAACGCCGCATCGGCCGCTTTGAATTGGCCGATGGTGGCACGTTGTTCCTGGATGAAATCGGCGAGATCGATGCCGCCACTCAGGTGAAACTGCTGCGCGCGCTCGGGGAACAAACCATTGAGCGAGTCGGTGGCAGCAAACCCATCAAGGTAGATGTGCGCGTCGTCGCCGCCACGAACAAGGATCTGGCCAAGATGGTGGAGGAAGGCAAGTTCCGCGAGGATCTCTACTGGCGGCTGCGCGTGGTTACGGTCCACATGCCGCCCCTGAGAACACGCAAAGGCGACATCCCGGTCTTGGCAGAGCACTTTCTCAGAGAATTGGCTGTAGCGAATGGCAAGAACTTCAAGCCCCTGGGTGAAGATGCCCTGCCCGTGCTGATGACCTATGACTGGCCTGGTAACGTGCGCGAGCTGCGTGCCGCCATCGAGCATGGCGTGGTGATGAGCAACAGCACCCGTGTCACGGCCAAACACCTGCCGTCTTATCTGGCGCAGCCCGGTGGACTGGGCTGGCGTGTGCCTGTTTCACCCTCACAGCCGGGCAGCGCAGGCACGGAACCAACCACCGCCGCGAAGGCGGAGTTCGATGTCCATGAGATGGAAAAACAGCTCATTCTGGAAGCCCTGGAACGCGCGGGAAATAACCGCAGTGAAGCCGCGGAACTGCTCAACATGAGCCGCCGCACCCTGCAACGAAAGCTGAAGGAAATGGGCATGGTGCGGAAACACCGGAAGCGGAAAAACCCCGCTTAACTCACCGCAGGATTCGTCTCAGCACCGATTTTCACCACAGGCAGGAGGACACGCACCTGAGTGCCGATGCCGGGCTGACTTTGGATTTTGATGGTCCCCTGATGACTTTTGAGGATGCCCATCACCGCCGCCATGCCGAGCCCACGTCCGGTGAACTTGGTGGAGAAAAAGGGATCAAAGACCATCTTCATCACCTCTTGCGTCATGCCGATTCCTTGGTCGGTGATCTCGATGAACGCATACTCGCCAGGCGCAGGTGGCGGGTCCATACGGCCCTCCTGCAGAGACTCCACGCTGCAATAACCAACCCCCGTCTGCATGGTGATGTCTCCCGTTTTGCCCTCCATAGCCTCGGAAGCATTGGTGAGCAGATTGATCAGCAGATGACGCAGGCTTTCACGGTCTGCATGAATGAGCGCATCCTCACCTCTCGGATTCCACTCCAGCAACTGGGCCGAGGGCAGGCAGCACTTCAAGGTGGTGAGAGATTCCTGGAGGAACCCGTGAACGGACAGATTTTCAAACTGGTGCAGACCATGTCCGGTGCAGGTCAGCAGCATCCGATTCAGTGTGGCCACGCGCTGACTCTCCCGCAGCACCCCATCCATGAAATCCCGCGCCTGACCGGGCGGAGTCTGCATCCGCGCCAGCTCGGCATAGCTGGTGAGCGCTTGCAGGATGTTGTTGGAGTGATGACACACCCCATTGGCGAGGCGATGCAGACTTTCATATTTCTGCGCCTGGAGCAGCCGATCTTTCAGCCGCGCTTGGTGCTCCTGCGCCTCTTTGAGTGAGGTGACATTTTCCACGATGCCCAGCAGCCCGATCGTCGCCCCCGTGTCGTCTTTCAGCGGCACCTTGCTCTGATACAGATGGCGCTGACTGCCATCGGCATTCGACAGCACCTGCTCCGTCAAAAGGATGGAACGCCCCTGGTTGAAGACCTCCTCATCACTCAGCGTGTCAGAGGGGTCGCGCCAGCGTCTCGGCAGCGCTGCCGTGGTTAGGCCCTCGGCCGCATCTGGCCCACTCAGGCCCACGTATTCCGCAAACACCCGATTGCAGCCGAGAATGCGAGAATCACGATCTTTCCAGAACACGCCCACCGGGATCGTGTCCAAGATGGTCTGAAGCATCGCCTTGGACTCCTGACTGTCCTTTTCCGCCTCAGCGATGCGCCGATTGGTGCGCATCAGCACGAGCACCAGCCCGGTCAGCAGCAGGGTGCTGATCAGTGCCCCC
>JAIXVB010000346.1 GCA_027483245.1 Verrucomicrobiaceae bacterium
ATGGGCCATTGAGCCCTCAACATCTTTTCGATTATTGATTCGTCGAGACCTCGACGTTCCATCAACCGCCTCACTTGCATCGTCCGGCTAGCCGCCACAACGAGGATCAAGTCCGCTGAAACTGTAGATCCAATCTCATAGTGCAGAGGCACCTCCGCAAGGAAAAGATTGCCCCCTGCCTTCCGAGCTTCCTCACGCTGAATTTCCAAAGATTTGAGCACCCCGGGGTGCAACAGATCCTCCAAAGACGCTTTAGAAGCAGCATCTGCGAAGACCCGTTCTCTGAGCCAAGCACGATTTGCCTTCACTGAACCAGCCTCTTCGATCACCGCTTCTTTACCAAAAGTGCTCTGGAGAGCTTCCAAAATCTCAGGCTGATCCAAAAGACGTTGCGCCTCTTGGTCAGCCGAAAAGCTCCAAACCCCCAATCCACCGTTCGATCTGAGGAGTTCACAAACACTGCTTTTGCCGCAGCCCACACCACCCGTAATGATCCAAGATTTCATGATCTCATGCTAAAAATGAAACAGGCAGGTGACAAAAGCCACCTGCCTGTAAAATTGACTTCAACTCAAGAGCAACTTATTGCACAGGAGGCAGAATATCGTTCGGACCACCTGTAGCAGTCGCACCGAGAGCTGTGCCACCTGCGTTTTGGTTGATTGGCTGACCTGCAGGGTCAATCAACTTCGCCGTCACAAAGATCATCAGGTTGCGCTTGAAGTGGTCTTCCACTTCGGATTTGAACAAACGACCGACGAAAGGCAGGTCACCCAAAACTGGGATCTTATCTTCAACATCCTGAACGTCTTCACGAATCAAACCACCGAGAGCAACGGTCTGGCCGTCCCACACAGTCACTGCGGTCTGCACCTTACGAGTGGAGAAAACAGGCTGATTGATGATGTTTGGAGTGAGTTCCACACGGCTTGACTCAGTAAAGCCCAAGACGTTGAAAGGGAAGACTTGATTGATGATCGCGGTGCCACCAGAGACACTGTAGATGGGGCTACCGTAATTGATGAATCCGTCGAATTCAGTGACTTCAGGAGCCAAGTTCAGGTCGATCGTGTAACCATCAGCACCAACAACTGGATCAACTTCCATCCGCACACCTACAGGGCGCATTTCAAAGGCGGTTGGTGTTGTCGGAGTAACAGGGATCGAGCTTGCACTCGTGTTGTTGTTTTGGTTGTTGCCACCACCGCCACCACCAACGTTGGTTGGAATCTGCGGAGGATCGAATTCCGTTGGGTAAATAAATTCACGAATCACTTCGATAGTAGCTCTCTGGCCACCTTTGGTTGTAACGCTTGGAGCACTCATGAGATCGACTCCTTTTTTCTGGGACAAAGCACGAATCACAACAGCGAACTGTGGATTCGTCATCACACCAGCGATTGACAACACACCCGGAGCCACCGTGTCAGATCCAGCGTCCACCGGATTGAAGAGCGAATCAATAGAGTCTCCACGGATAGCACGGCTACCTGTGCGAAGCCCACGAGTCACTGGAGCAATCGTATTGCCTGCAACCATTCCAGCAACACTTCCACTGTAAGTTGCTGTTGCTCCAGAATTACCGTCGCTACCGCCACCAATTTCAATGTCTCCACCCGCACCACCAAGAAGCCAGTCAAAACCAAGTTCATCTGAATTCTTTTGGGAAACTTCCACGAACTTGGAAGTGATGTAGATTTGTTTTGGACCACCGCCACGAATCGAATCCACAAAGGCTTCAACGAGATCGAGGTTAGGTTGAGTGTTTTTGACGATCAGCTGGGAAGTGACCTTATTGAAAACAGCCGTTGCACCTTCAGGGAAAGGGATTCCTTGACCTTTCAGGATGTCCAGAGCGGACTGGCGTGCAATCAGAGCAGAACCACCGGCAGCACCACCAGCACCACCGCCAGCGGCGAATGGATCGGCAGGAGCAGCAGCCGCAGCGGGCGCATTGCCACCGCTACCCATGCTTTCAAAATCTGGCGGAACTTTGTAGATCCGAGTGTATTGCTCAGCAGTGGTTTCAGAAACCGGCACAATCAGAACCGCAAATGGCTCGACCTTGTATTTCATGCCCGCGAGTTCCGTCACGTAACGAAGAGCTTCGACCATCGGCACGTCCTTGAGATCAAGGCTGATGGAAGCAGAAACGGGGTTGTCTCCAGCCTTCAAGATGATGTTGACACCTTTCTTGGAAGGGTCCGTCTCATTGACATCCAAATCGCGGCTTTTCACGCGAAGAAACTCGACAGCTTCCTCAATGCTAGCACCTGCGAACTGAACCTGCGGGAAAATGATTTCCTGCATTTTACGGGTGAGGTAAACTGTGGGTTGAGCACTGTTCAGACCTTGGTTTTCGATCACAAGACCACGAATTGCAGGCTTTTGCTCCCACGCTTCGCTCACCATGTTAAGCATGCGAATGCGTTGATGGTCACGGGCCGAATCAAAATACTCAGCACGCTTCTGCTCTGTTTTCTCCATACCACGACGGGCTGCCGTGTTGTAAGGATCGACACGGAGGACATCTTCAAATTGAGTGATGGCTTGATCGTAGTTGCCAATTTCAAGAGAACTGTTCGCAAGGAACAAACCCTTCTGAACTTTATCAACGTTGGCAACATGCTCAGGAGTTAAAGCTGGCGGCCAGCGATCTGGATCATCCAAGTGGCTCGCGAACAGTTTGGCGGCTTTGTGACCAGGAACAGCCAGAAGTGCCTCATCAATCAGTTTTCTTGCTGCCACATAGTCGCCAATTTTGGCTTTTTCGCGCGCCACAACAATCGCACAATCGGCGAATTTCAAGTTGGCCAAATCGCGCCAGTCTTGAATGAACGGGGCATTGGGCAGTTGATCCAAAATTTCTTTGGCGGCACGATACTGTGCCAGAGCGCCTTCGTAGTCACCCTTGGCATAAAGCTCATCGCCTTTCTCCATGGCTTGACGTGCGTCCTCAATTCGAGCCGTGCGACGGGCAATTTCACGTTCTGCTATGCCGGGCACACCATAGCCACCGTCTCCTGCAAAAGCAGGGGTGACAATCATGGGTGCCGCGAGCGCCATAAGGAGGGCTAGTCGCTGTTTTTTCATGCGGGAGGGATGCATCATAGAGTGGGACAAAGGAAACAAATTAATGATGAGCCGAGCTGTTTATCAGGATTCGTGTGAGTTTGGCGAGATGTTTTTGTGGTCGATTTGAAAAAATCAGCGCTTTTTAACGGTGAATGGTTCGCCTGTGGATCCATCCGCATTGATCGGGGCAATGACCGCGTCTGCTTCTTCAACTTTGATCAGCTTGTAGGTCGTGCCGATACCTGGAATTTGGAAGGTTTCACCTTCGGGAACTGTTCTGGTTTCGACCTTGTTCAGGCGGAATTC
>JAIXVB010000157.1 GCA_027483245.1 Verrucomicrobiaceae bacterium
CGTCGTGGTGCCCTCACAGATCACTGGCGCCAATGGCCGTTATGAGTTCACGGGCCTCATGCCCAGCAATCAAACCAACACCCTGCCGGGTGGATTGGTCATCACGGGCACCGACTACGTGGTGCGCGTGACTCCGCCAACCAATTACATTCCAACGGTCGTCAATGGAGGTGATCCTGATAACAACACCGCCAATGATAACAACGGGGTGATTGATGGCGCAGGCCCAGCCTCGAAGAGCGCTCCGATCACCCTGACGGTGGGCGATGAACCCACGAGCGACAGCCAGACTCTCGGGCTCGATGCGGATGGCAACATGACCAACGACTTTGGATTCACGCCGATTGTCGGAAACGTGGCCTCATTGGGCAACTATGTATGGTTGGATCGCAATGGCAACGGCATCCAAGACGGAGGCGAACCGGGTGTCGCAGGTGCCACCGTGCGTCTGCGCAATACGGACGGTTCACCCGCTCGTGACTCGCATCTCAATCTCGTTCCCACGGTGACCACCGCTGCCAATGGCTTGTACAGCTTCCTCGATCTGCTGCCAGGGAACTACTATGTCGAAGTGACCCCACCTGCTGGATACAACATCACGCCAGTGAACGGCGGTGATCCCGATACGAATGCCAGCGATACGGACAACAATGGTAGCCTCGTCAGCAGTGTCATTCGCAGTGCAGATGTGACACTGGTCTCGGGTGACAATGACATGACCGTGGACTTTGGTTTGATTCGTCCGGTCTCTGTTGGCAACTACATCTGGATCGATAAACGCGATGTCGCAGGCAATCCGAATGGCATTCAGAATGTCGGCGAAAATGGTCTTCCAGGAGCAGTGGTGACCCTTTATCTGGCGGATGGCGTGACTCGTGCGAACAACATCAGCGGCACGCAGGTCGCGACTCAAACGACCCTCAGCAATGGTCGTTATGAGTTCACCAACCTGCCTCCAGGTGACTATGTCATCGGTGTTGCGCCACCAGCGTATTACATCCTGACCACACCGACCGGCACGGATCCCGATGACGACATCGTCGGAGACAGCAACGGCTATTATGAAACTCCGGGTGTCGTGAAAACGCTTCCCGTTAGCCTGCATTCGAGCTTGGAGCCCACGGGTGACAATCAGACTCCCGGGGCTGGTACAGGCACCGACAACGATGGCAACATGACGGTGGACATTGGCTTCGTGCCGAACATTCCAGATCTCGTTTCGGTAGGGAATTTGGTTTGGTTCGATCTCGATAAAAATGGTCAGCAAGATGGTGGTGAGCCAGGCATCAGCGGTGCCACACTGACTCTCTACAATGATGCGGGCACCACCCGTTCGCTGGATGCTTATCGCGACACAGTGGCGATCCAAACCACGGGTGTCAGTGGTCAATATGAGTTCATCAATCTTCTGCCGCGTGATTACAACATCGCCGTCAGCGTTGCTTCAGGTCAGGGTTACATCACCTCGACGGGCGGTCTCGATCCTGATGCCGATGCGAGCAACACGGACAGCAATGGCACCGTGGTTCGCAGCAACACGACCACGAGTCCGCGCTTCACCTTGGCACCCAACACGGAGCCCATCACGGACGGTGGAGGCACGCCGGATGGACTGACGGCAGACGATGACAATGGCAATCTCTCGGTGGACTTTGGATTCATCAAACCCATCGCCGTCGGTAACGTGGTCTTCAATGACCTCGACAACGATGGTGGTTACGATGTGGGTGAAGGTGTGCTTGGCGTAACGGTCAAACTTTTCACCACAGGAGCTGATCCGCTCGTCGCAGTGCCTGTCGCCACGACCACCACAGCTGCAGACGGTTCGTATCTTTTCAGCAATCTATCCCCTGGCACTTATTTTGCCTTCATTCCTCCGACCGACTTCAATGCTGCAGCTCCGCTGGATGGACTCGTCTCGATTGGCGGCACTCCTGGCTACCTGCGCGACGATGAAAATGGTGACGATGGTCTGGACAGCCTGACCTTTGCCACCAGTGGCATCCGCAGTGATGACGTGGTCCTCACGCTGGGTGGTCAGCCTACTGAAGCCGGTTACGAAGTGGGTTACCTGAACACTTCAGACAATCCGTATGACTCGGATGTGAACCTCACCCTCGACTTCGGTTTCTGGAGTGATGCCGAACTGGTGGGCATTGGCAACGTGGTGTTCATCGACGCGAATGGAAACGGCAAATACAACACAGGTGAAGGCATCAATGGAGTCACCGTGGAGCTGTTTGAAAATGGTCAGTCACTGGCAACACGTCCGATCGCCAGCACCGTCACAGCGACCGTGAGTGGCGTCACTGGGATTTATGGTTTCCCGAATCTGACACCGGGAACTTATGTGGTGCGCATTCCATCGTCGCAGTTCGGCGTTGGCTTCCCGCTGAATCAATACTACTCGATCCCTGGGGCCAACGGTGCAGGTGAAGATGATAATACCGGTGAGAAGGGCGTGGACAACACGGCCCCTGGCACCAACGGCATTTTGGCGACGGTCACGATCAATCTCGGCACCGCTCCGATTGATGCAGGCACTGAAATCGGTGTGCTGGCTAACAGCGACAATGTCTCGGGCGATGCCAAGACAGATCTCACGGTGGACTTTGGTTTTGCTCAGCCCGTGAGTGTCGGGGATGCCGTCTGGATCGACAGCACTTACAACGGCATCAAAGACGTGGGCGAACTCGGTCTCGCTGGAGTGACGGTCACGCTTTATGACTCGACTGGGACAACTCCTGTCACCACCAATCTGCTTGGGGCAGCCATCACGCCTTTTGTCACGACATCCACCGGTCTCTACAGCTTCACCAATCTGCCACAGGGCCAATACACGGTGAGATTCACGCCTCCTGGCGGTTATGCGCCGACACTGGTGAACGCCGCTGGAAGCACCACGGCCAACGATAGCAATGGACTTAGCGCGCAGAGCCTCGTGCTAGCCAGCGGTCAGTCGGATCTCACGCTTGACAGTGGCTTTGTGCAGCCTGTCACGGTGGGTAATTTTGTCTGGCAAGATAGCGATGGTGACGGCATTCAAGATGGCGGTGAAAATGGCCTCGCAGGTGCCACTGTCACGCTCTTCAATGCCGCAGGAACCACACAGGTGACCACCAACATCAACGGTGCAGCGATTGCGCCCGTGGTGACGCCCAGCGCAGGGCTTTACACCTTCACCGATTTGCCTCCAGGCCAATACACCGTGCGCTTCAGCCCGCCTTCTGGGTGGATCGCGACAGGTGTCAATGCCAGTGGCAGCACCACGGCCAATGATAGCAACGGACTGTCTGCTCAAAGCAGCACGCTGGCCGGTGGTGGCAGTGATCTCACGCTCGACAGCGGTTTCTATCAGCCGGCCTCACTCGGTAACTTCGTCTGGAAAGACCTCGATCGCGATGGTGTGCAGGATGTGGGTGAACCCGGCATCGAAAATGTCATCGTCACCCTCTACAACAGTGGTGGCACAGCCATTGGCACGACGACCACCAATGCGGTGGGCTTCTACAGTTTCACAGGTTTGGCTCCTGGAACCTACAGCGTGGGTTTCCCCATCACCCTAACACCCACCGGGGTGCTCTCCACCGCGAATGTCGGCTCTGATTTGACCGATACCGATGCCAATGTGGCCACAGGTCGCACGGCCGATGTGACACTCGTTTCAGGTGAAAATAACACGACTCTGGATGCGGGTTACAACTCACCGAAGGCTTCGCTGGGTGACTTCGTCTGGAAGGACCTCAATCGTGACGGCGTGCAGCAAGTGGGCGAGCCGGGCATCGAAAATGTCATCGTCACACTCTACAACAGTGCTGGCACGGCGATTGGCACCACGACGACCAATGCCGTGGGTTTCTACAACTTCTGGGATCTTGATCCAGGTTCTTACTTTGTCGGTGTACCGACCACCCTGCCAGATGGACTTCTGCTTGGCGCAGCTGATCAAGTCGGCACGGATTCCACAGACAGCGATGGCAATGTCAGCACGGGGCGCAGTCCTTTGATCACGCTGGTGGCAGGTGAAAACAACCTGACCATCGACTTTGGTTTCATGAGTGACAAAGCCAGCCTCGGCAACTTCGTCTGGCGCGATCTCGACAGCGATGGCGTTCAAGACGCCAATGAACCCGGTATCGAAGGTGTGATCGTC
>JAIXVB010000179.1 GCA_027483245.1 Verrucomicrobiaceae bacterium
ATGCCACGAGCCGCGATGTCCGTCGCGACGAGGACCCGAACGGCGCCAGATTTAAAATCGGCCAGAGCTTTGAGGCGCTGATTCTGGGAGCGATTCGCGTGCAAGGTGGCGCATTTCACACCGGTCTGCTCGAGCTTACGGGCGACGCGATCGGCACCGTGTTTGGTGCGGGTGAAGACGAGGACCATGTCCAGTTTGTCATCCTGCAGGAGGTGGGAAAGCAGGGTGGGTTTGAGATGCACAGGCACCTCATACACGAGCTGGGTGACGGTCTCGGCGGGGTTTGAGCGGCGACCGATCTGGATGATCTTCGGATTCTGCTGAAACTCATGCGTGAGGGCCTCAATCTCCTTTGAGAGGGTGGCCGAAAACATGAGTGTCTGGCGCTTGCGAGGCATCTTTTGAACAATGCGTTTGATGCTCGGCAGGAAACCCATGTCGAGCATGCGATCGGCTTCATCGAGCACGAGGTGCTGGAGTCCGCTGAAGTCACCATGACCTTGGCCCATGAGATCGATCAGGCGTCCAGGGGTGGCGATGACGATGTCACAGCCATTGCGCAGCGCAGTGATCTGGGGGCGCTCACCGACACCACCAAAAACTTTAGCAATCGTCAGGGGCAGGTGTTTGGCATACGCCAGCACGTTTTCTTCGATCTGAACCACCAATTCACGGGTGGGTGCCAGGATCAGAACCTTGGTTCCACGTTTCGGTTGGGCAGCGGCCAAACGAGTCAAAACGGGCAAAGTGAAGGCGGCTGTTTTGCCGGTGCCGGTCTGGGCGATGCCGATGAGGTCATGACCGGCGATGATGGGTGGGATGGCGGCGGCTTGAATCGGAGTGGGCTCAGTGTAACCGGCCTCGGCGATGGCTTGGAGGATTTTGGCGTCTAGGCCAAGTGCTTTGAAGGGCATCGCCGACCATGCACGGGATTGAGCCCGGTGCGAGCGCTCATTTACCCGGGCAACGAGTGGGAGATGCGTTGAAAATTGTAACTGGCAGGCCAAGCATTTCCGGCATCCTGTGCGCTCAGCCATGAAAACGCTCTTCACCCAGACAGCCTGCTTGGCACTGACCTTCGGTTTCCTCAGCGCCTCCATGACGATGGCTCAGGAGCCGCCGCCCCAAACGGCTGCGGAGAAGATCAAAGACAGCCTGCTGGTGCCGGGCGTCTCCTTGGCTGAGGGGGTGTCAGAGATCACAGGTGTGGCGATCAGCCCGCTGCTGGGCATGAGCGCGGTCGGTGCCTGGACCTATTACCGCACAGAGGAGAGCCTGCGGCATCGTCTGCCCTGGTATTGCAATCCGTATGTCTGGAGCACCGGCATGGCGCTCATTGGCATCTGTTTTCTCAAAGACTTCCTGGGGGCCGCAGCGCCCGCTTTGGTGAAGAAGCCGCTCGATTTTGTGGAGCTTTTTGAAGACAAACTCAGCGCTTTGGTCGCCAGCGCCGGCTTTGTCCCGCTCGTCGCCATGGCCATCTCTCACTTTCAGCAGGCACAGCCTGATCAGGCCTTTCAGGGGCTCGCCGACTCTGGCCTAGCCACGGCACCGCTCGCGTCCGCATTGGACATGACCTTGCAGACACCGTGGCTGAGTGTCCCGGTTGCGCTGGTGGCTTTTGCTGTGGTTTGGCTCAGTTCCCATGCTCTGAATGTCCTGATCGCCATGTCGCCTTTTGGCATCGTGGATGCGGGATTAAAACTCACAAAACTCGCCCTGCTCACCCTGGTGACTGGCGCAGCTGCCCTGATTCCCTACAGCCCCTACCCTGCCCTGATTGTCTGTGGCCTGCTGATCTTGATCGGCTTGCTCATTGCAGGTTGGTCCTTCCGTCTGACAGTGTTTGGCACGCTGATGGGGCGTGATTTTCTCCTCAACAAACGCGCCGCTTCTGCCGATCTCGAGACAGGTGTCAAAGGCTTCCTCTCCCGCCGCATGCAGGGTGTGCCAACACGCACCTTTGGCAAACTCATCTCGGATAGCACCGGCGGGCTGCGCTTTGCATATCGGCCCTGGTTGATCCTGCCCCAGAGCCAGGTCGCCATTCCAGATGCGGGCATGATTCTCTGCCGCGGCCTGCTGCACCCCAGTGTGGCGCATCGACCCGATGATGAATCACGCAGTCGCTCCGCCATCACACTGCTGCCACGGTATCGGAATCTGGAAGAAAGCATCGCCCAGCGATTCGGCTGCCAGGCGGTCGTGGACAGCAGCCTGCTGCGCGGACTGAAAGCCATGCGCCAATGGCTGGTCGAAGTGATGTCCTTCGGTAGAAATCTGGTGGAAGCGCGTTGAGAGAGTGGGCTTCTTCTTCGTGCCCTCTCCTCATGACTGCCTCACCCCGCCCTTGGATCATCGCTGAAACCAACTGGAAACACGTCCAGCAGACACGCTACGAAGTCGCCGTGCTGCCCTGGGGAGCCACGGAGGCACACAATTTTCACCTACCCTACGCGACGGACAGTTATCAAAATGAAGCCCTCTGCGCTGAGGCTGGTCGCGTGGCCTGGGAGGCTGGGGCCAAGGTCGCCATCCTGCCGAATCTGCCCTTTGGCGTGCAGACCGGACAGCTCGACATTCCTTTTTGCATCAACATGAACCCCAGCACACAACTGGCCGTGCTGGAGGACATCATCGCCTCCCTCGAAGGCGTGGGCGTGCCCAAGTTCGTGCTCTTCAATGGCCATGGCGGCAATGATTTCCGCCAGATGCTGCGTGAGCTCCATGCAAGGCATCCGCGCATCTTTCTTTCCGTGGTGAATTGGTTCGGCATCGACGCTGGAAAAGACATCTTCACCATCGTCGGTGATCACGCCGACGAGCGGGAAACCAGCCTCATGCTGCATCTGCATCCAGAACTGGTGCTGCCGAAAAGTGAATGGGGACCCGGCACCGACAATCTCTGGCGGATCGAGGCCATGCGCCAGAAGTGGGCCTGGGCTCCGCGGGCCTGGACGAAAGCCACCAACGACACCGGCTCAGGCGACCCTCAACATTCCACCGCCGAGCGTGGCGAAGCGTATTTTCAGCGGCTCAGTTCCCGCTTTGCCAGTTATCTCATCGATCTCGCGCGAACCGATCTCGACGCGCTTTACGAACCCGCAGGGGCTTGAGGTTTCCAATTCCCCTCCAGGAGCGAGAGTTCTTTGGCGCTGTATTGAGTGCCCTGCTGAGTGACCTGCCAAGTGGTGCGCTGGAAGTGTTTTTTATAGGACCACGCTGCCTCATACTCCCAGGTTGTCGCGCTCGTGGCCTTCATTTTACGCACCTGAATGACATAGGCCGCGATCCGCTGTTCGGGGTCCACGATCGTGTTGTCAGGCTGAATCGTGGTCAGCACACTGGCACTGATGAGGCGGAGCTTGAGGTCCTCAAAGCGCTTCATGAAAGGCACACTCGCAGCCGTGTAATCGCGATTCGGGACGATCTCACCCAGGGAGATCGCGTAGCTCTTCGGCACACCAGGATTCGGATCTGGCAGCGTGCGCAGGATCTCCCGCACCAGGGCCTCTGTGGCATCGGTCTCATAGCTACTCAGGCGCTCTCCATCCCGGTCCACCGGACCACAGGCAGCGAGAGAGAGCAGGCAGAGGGAAACAAACAGGCGGCGGATCATGAGGTGGGGTCTGTGGCATGGATTACGAGCCGAGGCAACTGGCGGTGCTTGGCAAGACGACCTTGCTCGCTAAAGGTGGCCGATGTTTGATATTCGTGATAAGCCCCAACAAGTTGAACGCGCTTTCCTGGTGGGTGCCTACTTTGACCGCCGCAAGAACCAAGAAGCCACCGATCTGCTCAACGAGCTGAAGGAACTCGTGGGCACCCTCGGCATTGGGATTCAAGGCAGTGAACTGGTTTTTGCCCGTGAACACACCGCCCGTCACCTCATCGGCAAAGGCAAAGCCAAAGAACTCATGGACCAGGCTCGGGACCTGGAGTGCGACTGCATCATCTTTGACAATGAACTCAGCCCCGCTCAGCAGCGCGCCTGGGAAAGCGAATCGAAACTCCTTGTGATCGACCGCCATGAGGTCATTCTCGACATCTTCAACATGCGCGCCAAAACCCGCGAGGCCCGCCTCCAGGTCGAACTCGCCCGCATGGAGTATTCCCTGCCCCGACTCACCCGCATGTGGGGCCACCTCGACCGTCAAGGCGGTGGCGCCGGCTCTGGGGGCGGCGCAGGCGGAGGCGGAGCGGGCGCGGCCCGTGGTGAAGGGGAAACCCAGCTGGAAGTGGACCGTCGCCTCGCCAACCGCAAGCTCGACAAAGTGAAGGCGGAACTCGAGGAAGTGAAAAAGCAGCGCGACACCATGCGCAAGGAACGCAGCCGCGTACCCCTGCCTCACGCGGCCATCGTCGGTTACACCAACGCCGGTAAATCCTCCCTGCTCAACAAGCTGACCAACGCTGACGTCTTGGCGGAAGACAAACTCTTCGCCACGCTCGACACCACCACCCGTCGGCTCGAACTGCCCGACGGACAGGCCATGCTGGTCACTGACACCGTGGGTTTCATCCGCAACCTGCCGCACAATCTCGTCCAGAGCTTCCGCGCCACCCTTGAGGAGTCTGTGCTCGCTGACTTCCTCATTCACGTCGTCGATGCCAGTTCTTCTCAGGCCCTCGAGTTTTATCAAACCACCACTCAGGTGCTCAGCGAGCTCGGCGCAGGCGACAAGCGGGTCCTGCTTGCTCTCAACAAGATCGATCTCATCGATGACACCCGTCTCATGGAACTGCGCCGCCAGTTCCCGGATGCCGTGCCGATCTCCGTGCAGACGGGTCAGGGCATGGACGACCTCTTTCATCGTGTTCATGACATGCTCATTGACCGCGTCGTTCGTCTGGAGCTCAGCATTCCCCTTCACCGCATGGACCTCGTCGCCTTGGCTCATGAGCAGGGAAAAGTGCTCTCCGAGGACTACGACCGTGGCGTCGCGGACATTCAGTGCGTCGTGCCCAAACGATTCGAGTCCCGTTTCACCGAATTTCTCAATTCTAAGAAATAAAGCAGGATCGATGGTTGAGGCATCACAAACATCTTACAACACCACGACAAAGTTCTGACGCATTCCCGGACGGATGTGGAATGCTCAACTCAGATCGCAAGATCAAACATTTCACCTTCGGGTGTGGGTTCACTGATTTGGCTGTTGGTAACCTTCTAAAGACCGGGGCGGGCTGAGTGGCTCACCCCGGTCTTTTGCTTTTCAATGCGCTTCCCAAGAGCAAACCCACTCAACTCCAGCGTTGCAGACAAGCCTGTTGAGCGTGAAATCCACGTCATGCGCCACTGGCTCCTCAAATCCGAACCTGACGTCTTCTCCTTCGCCGATCTCAAATCGCGCCCCAAGAAAACCGAACCCTGGAATGGCGTGCGGAACTATCAGGTGCGCAACATGATGCGCGACTCCATGTCCCTCGGTGATCTCGGTTTCTTTTATCACTCCAGTTGCCCCCAGCCCGGCATCGCAGGCATTGTCAAAATCGTCAAAGAAGCCTACCCCGACTCAACTCAGTTTGATCCCTCCTCCGAATACTTCGACGCAGGCAGCAAAC
>JAIXVB010000598.1 GCA_027483245.1 Verrucomicrobiaceae bacterium
CTGCTTCTTCTTTCCTTCTTTTCTTCCTTTCTTCTCATGCTGAACCTCCCCGTCGCCAACGCTGTCATCGAATTCATTCACGATGGGGGTCCCATCATGTATCCCATCCTCGTGGTGGGTGTGTTTGCCATCTGCGTGCTGGTGGAGCGCATCTTCTGGTGGCTGCGCTTCAGTGCGCGGCGGAATCCTCGGCAGCTCGATGAAGTGTATGCCACGCTAGAGTCCGGGGACCTGGCCAAAGCCATCGCCCTTTCCGAAAAAACCACCGACCCGGTCGTGCGCATGATCCATCACGGACTCAAGCACCAGCATAGCTCCATGCAGGGCGCGCTGGAAGTCGCTGCAGGTCACGAACTTCAAGCTGCTGGCCGATTCCTCGGCGCCATGGATACCGTCGTTACTCTGGGGCCACTCCTCGGCTTGCTGGGCACCGTGACGGGTATCATGGGCTCTTTCTCCTCCATCGGTGACTCCGAACTCGCGGTGGAAAAAGTCACCGGTGGTATTGGAGAGGCCCTCATCGCGACAGCCGCCGGACTCGGCATCGCCATCACGACCCTCGTGCCCATGAACTTCTTCCACGGTCGTCTCGCCAAACTCCAGTTCGATCTCGAAGCAGCGGCCAACAATGTCTTGATCCTTGCCGCTCAGCACGGGCTGGATCGATCTGTCAAAAAGCCCTGATCTTGACGGCCGCGCCCTGTTTTTGAAGGTGCGGGCATCAACTCCGATCTTGTGAATCCTTCCCGCTCGTCGAGCTCTTTCACGCGGTGAACCTCCTTTCTGAACTGCCTTGAAAATCCACTCCCCCATCGCGCACAAAAAGACTCGGCTGGAGATCATCCCGCTGATCGATGTGATGTTTTTTTTGTTAGCCTCCTTCATGATGGTCAGCCTGACGATGACCAAGCAGCAGACGATCAAGGTCAATCTCCCGGTCGCTGCGGCGAGTCAGCCAGACTTCAAGCCTGACATGATCAATCTCGGCGTCCGAGCCAGTGGTGATGTGTATTGGGATGCCGCTCCTGTCAGCCTGCCTGACCTGGAAACCCGGCTCAAAGAGCGTTTCCAGAAAGACCCCAACACCCCCGTTTACATCAGCGGTGATTCCGCCACCCCTTTTGCCGAAATGGTAAAGGCTCTGGATGCGGTCCGCCGTGTGGGATTCAATAAAGTGGCTTTCAACGTCAAACCGACCAGCCCTGCGCCTACGTCAGCGCCCGCCCCAGCTCCGGCCACTCCTGCGAAATGAAGCGCTTCCTCATCGTCCTGCTGATCATGATTTCTCTCGGCCTCTGTGGCCTTTGCACCTTGCAGTGGCTGCGAGAGTTCGCGCTGCGGGCTCGCATTGAAGAGATCACTCAGCAACTCATTGCCGAGAACAAACTGCGCATCGAGTTCGAAGAGAAGTCCATCCGATTCGAAGAAGAAATCAAGCGCATCACCCAACTGCGTGCCGAGACGGAAGCTGCTCTGCTCGTGGCCACTGAGGAGGTCCAACAGCGCACCGCTGACCAGACTGCCCGTGGTTACAGCATTGCTGTGCTGATGAACGAACTCATCGCCAAAGGCAGCGCGCTTGGCAGTGCCTCACAACTCGCCGCTAAGACCACGGATGCCATCAAGGATCGCAATGCTGAAGTCACGGCCCAGAACGCCGCCATTGAAAAGGCCAATGCACAGCTCAAGCAACTCGCCTCCGAGCGAGATGCCGCCATTCTTCAGCTCAATGCCCGGACCAAGGAATTCAACGAGTTGGTTGAGAAATACAACCAACTCGCCAAGCAGCGCTGAGTCTCCGCCTTCGTTCCCTTACTTCTTCGGCATCACTCGCACGATGCAGGCCTGAGCCTTTGAGAAGTAAGCCTTAGCCACGCGTTTCACGTCCTTGTCCGTGATCGCTTCCACGATCTGCGGCAGGCGTTGGAAATGCGCGTGACCCTGGCCATTCAGTTCATTCCAGCCATAGGCATCGGCCAGACCAGGATTGCCCTGTTGAGCGCGCAGCCAGGAGGAACGCCACGTCGTCTTTGCCCGTTGGATCTCATCCTTCTTCAGCCCGTTCTTGGCTAGGTCAGCGATTTGATTCAGCATCTCTTGTTGGGCGAGATCGGCCTTCTGCGGGTCAGTGCCCACGTAGAAATAAAAGGCCCCAGCCCCCATTGCGGCGAAGTGCTGCGCGCCCACATAGTAGGCCAGTCCCAGCTCCTCGCGGATGCGGTTGAATAGGCGACTGCCCATGTCACTGCACGCTTCATCGATCAGTGACAGCACTTGCGCGTCCTCGGAGCCGATGCCCACCGTTCGGAAGCCGATCACGATCACGGCCTGCTCCTTTTCCATGTGCAGTTCGTGCAACCCCGCCTGTGCCTGTGAATTCACCGTTGTTGTCAGTGTCCGGCGTGGACCTTTCTTCAGCTTGGCAAAGGCACGCTCCACTTGCTTGCGGATCACCGCCGTTTTCACATCGCCTTGGATGGAAATCACTCCGTTGCCACCGACCAGGGCCGCGCTGAGTGCTTTGCGGCAGTCTTCCACCTTCAGCGCCTTCACCGAGGCTTCAGTACCGAGTGCTGTGCGGGCAAAGGGTTCGCCCGCGAAAATCTCCCGCCGCGCCAACCGCATCGCCACGGTGAGCGGATCCTCTTTCTCTTCCAGAATGCTCGCGACCTGACGCTTCTTCACCTCGGTCAGCTGCGCTGCGGGCAGGGCGGGGTTCAAAATCAAATCGGCGATCAAGTCCAGTGCACAGGCCTCATCGCCGCGCATCACATCCGCCCCCAACACATACCGATGCGCATCTGCCGTGCAGACCAGGGACCCGCCCAGGTTCTCCAGCGTCGCCGCGATCTCGGGGCCCGACCGTGTCTTGGTGCCCTTCAGCAGCAGCGAGGCAGAAACCTGTGTCACCCCCGCGTTTACGTCCGTCTCTGCCGGCACGCCAGCCAGGAAACCTGCGCGGATGGAGACCAGCGGCAGGCGTGGATTTTCCCCCACCAGCAAAGTCAGGCCATTGGGCAGCAGCATTTTTTCCACCGCCCCGCGCGAGTGTGTGCTGGCGACCGTTGTCTCCGCAGATTCCACATCCGGTCCCACGATGGCGACGCTGCATCCGGTCGGCACGAGGTAACGCTGCGCCACCTCGCGGATCAGTGCAGGTGTCAGCGCGCGAATCGCGGCCAGATAATGTTGCGCATAGTCCAGACTCCCCACCGTCAGCCAGCCATGAGCCAGCGAGGCCGCTTGGCCTTTGGTGGAAACCAGCGAGCGCACCTGACCACTGATGGTCGCACGCACCGCTTTCGCCAGTTCCGCCGCGCTCGGGCCCTTCGCCTTCATCGTCTCCAGCACCTCTAGCATCGCGGCTCGACAGGCCGTGACATCTTTCGGATCGCACTCCGCTTCCACATTGAAAAGACCACACTCCTGAGCGCCCCAGGCACCTGCCCAGACCCAATGCGCCAGCCCACGTTTCTCCCGCAGTTCCTGGTAGAGACGCGAGCTGCGTCCTGACCCCAGCAGGAAACCCAGCACATCCAGCGCCGCCTTGTCTGCATGACCCTCGCCCGGAATTTGCCAACCCAAAGCCACGCGTGTCAGCTCCGTGGTGAAGTTCTTTCTTCCCTCGCGCAGACCGCGCTGAGGCACCTCTTGAGGCAGCAAGATGGGCTCATAGGGACGCCGTTCCCAGTCACCCAGCAAGCGCTGGGCTGCCGCAAAACAGGCCTCCGCATCTACCGCGCCTGCGATCACCAGGAAGCAGTTGTTGGGCACGTAATGCCGCGAGACAAACCCCGCCACATCCTCCCGACCCACTTGGTCAAAGATCGCCCGGTGCCCGATGATCGGGTGCTTCAGGGGATGTTGACGGAATGCTGTCGCTTGCACCAAGTGCTGCACCGCGCTGCCCGCATCGTCATTGTCCATCGCCATCTCTCGGCGGATCACCTCCTGCTCCTTCGACAGCTCTGCGGCATCGATGCGCGAGTGCCGCACCATGTCCGCCAAGATGTCCAGGTAGCCCTCGGCATGGTCCGCCAGACCATCGATCCAATACACCGTCCGATTGAAAGTCGTGTAAGCATTCACATAACCGCCCAGTTCCTGAATGCCCTGGGAGATTTGCGAAGCTGTGCGCTTCAGCGTGCCTTTGAAAAGCATGTGCTCCACACAGTGTGCCAGGCCAGCGCCCGTCCAGCGCTCCTCATGCAGGCTTCCTGCCTTCACCCAGATCTGCACGCTCACCAGCGGATGCTCGTGATCTTCCCGCACGATGACTTCCAAACCATTGTCCAGTGTTCGCACTTGGGCCGTGAGAGGCGGGGCTTGAAGATCAGAGGCAGCTCCCACAGCGCGGGAGGGAGCAGCGGATTTGCGAGGGCGAGGAGAACTTTGGCGTGCAGGCATGGAAAGGTCAGTCATGCAACGTGTTACGCCTGCTGGCAAGCCAGCACCCCACATCTTCAATGAGGGGCCGCTCTGAAAGTGGGGGAACCTGAGGATGACAGGCGGGGCTTTTGATGCGAGGGTTGGGGCTGCGGTTCCTGTCCTGAGTCGTGACCTTTTCTCATGCAACGATTCACCTGCGACTGCGGCAATGTGCTGTTCTTTGGCAACTTTCACTGCCTGAAATGCGCCCGGGAGGTGGGTTATGATCCTCAAGGTGCGGTCATGCGGACGCTGCACGCGGAGGGGGACTGGATACGCTGTGAGAACGGCACGAAGCATGGGGTTTGCAATTGGCTACTGCCCAAGAAGTCGGTGGAAAAGCTGTGCCAAGCTTGTCGGATGAACCGGATCATTCCGGATTTGAATTGGGGGCGCAATCGTCTGCTCTGGGGAAAGATGGAGATGGCCAAACGCCGTCTCATCGACACGCTGCTGCGCCTGGGAATCGCGCTGCCGACAAAGGCGGAGAATTCGAAGGAGGGACTGGCCTTTGACATCGTCAGCACGCTGAGCAATCCGACCGTGACGACCGGGCATCTGAATGGGGTGATCACGGTGAATCTGGAGGAGGCGGATGACACTTACCGGCAGATCAATCGGCAGCAGTTGGGCGAAAGCAGTCGCACCTTGCTGGGGCATTTTCGCCACGAGAGCGCGCATTATCTATGGCAGCGTTGTTTGTCCGAACTGAGCTGGGATGATCCGCTGCGGCTGGCTTTCCGGGCACGGTTCGGAGACGAATGGATCGACTACGCGGCCGCGCTGACCAAGCATTACGAGCGCGGGACATCAAGTGGCTGGGAGCGCAGTTACATCACGGCTTATGCCGCTTCTCACCCATGGGAAGACTGGGCGGAGACGTGGGCGCATTACCTCCAGATCGTGGAGGGGCTGGAGACCTGTGAGAGTTTGGGCATTCAGGCGCAATTCCTGGCGCTGCCACTGGTGCCGCTGCCAGGTGAGGCAGGGACGCTGCCGCCGATGTTGCCGCAGGTGGGACTGGCCGATGGCGAGTTCCTAGCCTGGTTGCAGCGCTGGATGTGCCTGTCCACGGTGCTCAATGAGGTGTCTCATAGCCTGGGGGAACAGGCGCTGTATCCCTTTGTCATCACGGTGCCGGTGGCGCAAAAGCTACGGCTGGCGCATCACTTCGCGAAGGTGTGGGGGGCGCGAAAGAGCTAAAAGGGGAAGGCCCTCTCCTGTGTGAGGAGAGGGCGAGGACGAGGACGGGCCTCAGAATTCGATGCCGACGTCTTGGCCGATCTGTTTGTCCAGATAGGTGCGCAGTTTGTCCATGCCGAGTCCGGTCTGAGCGGAGATGGGCAGGATTTTGACACGTTTGAAGCGTTCCTTCAGCCGCGTGACGTGTTCGTCGGCACCTTCGACATCCACTTTGTTCGCCAAAATGCACCAGGGGCGCTTGGAGAGTTCTTTGGAGTAAAGGGAGACTTCTTTGCGCACGGTCTCGAGGTCCTCGACGGGATCGCGTCCTTCGGTGCCGCCGGTATCGACGACGAAAAGGAGGACTCGGCAGCGCATGATGTGGCGCAGGAAGTCATGGCCGAGGCCGATGTTCTGGTGCGCACCTTCAATGAGTCCAGGGATGTCGGCGAGGGTGCCACGGCGGTTGGGGCCGAAGTGGATGACACCGACCATGGGCTTCAGGGTGGTGAAGGGGTAGTTGGCGATCTTGGGCTTGGCGGCGCTGAGGGCGGCGAGCAGGGTGGACTTACCAGCGTTGGGGAATCCGACCAGCCCGGCATCGGCGATGCTACGCAGCTCAAAGTGGAAACGGCCTTCTTCGCCATCTTCACCGGGGGTAAACTCGCGTGGAGCCTGATGGGTGCTGGTTTTGAAGTGGATGTTGCCTTTGCCACCTTTGCCGCCTTTGCAAAGCACGAAGGTGGAGTTGGGCTCGGTCAGGTCTGCCACGCGCTCAAACCGCTCGACGATCTCGCCAGTCTCTGGGTCTTCTTCTTCCGTAATGCGGGAGATGAGGGTGCCACAGGGGACATTGTAAACGACGTCTTCTGCGCTGGGGCCCGTGCACATGTTACCGCGGCCCTTTTCGCCGTCTTTGGCGAAGAGCTTGGCGTTGAAGAAGTAGGTGCGTAGGCTGTTGGTGCTGGGGTCAACCTTGAGGATGATGCTCCCGCCAAGGCCACCATCGCCACCGTCAGGGCCGCCTTTGGGACGGAACTTACCCCGGTGAAAGTGCATACTGCCATCGCCGCCTTTGCCGGCACGCGCGTAAACTTTGATCTGATCGACAAACATGAACCGGGCTAGTAGGCGCGAAATGGAGCGGATACAAGTGCCACCTGCGGTCTTGCATCTGAGTCGGGGTGAGGTTGATTCAGATCATGTCGTCTTTTCTCTGGCTCAATGGACAGATTTGCCGTGCGGATGAAGCGCGGATTTCTCCCTTCGATCACGGTCTGCTGGTGGGCGATGGGGTGTTTGAGACGCTGGTGGCGCGCGGTGGGCGCCTGTTTGCTGCGCATGAGCACTATGAGCGGCTGGCGAGGTCCTGCCAAACCGTGGGTCTCTCGGTGATCACGGAGGCGCTGTGGCTGGAGGCGATCGAGGTGGTGATGCAGGCCAATGGCCTCATCGATGCTCGTGTGCGCGTGACCCTGACGAGCGGGGATGGACCGCTGGGCTCGGATCGCGGTGGACAGCCGGGCACGGTGTTGGCAGCGGCGACTCCCCTGAAACCTTGGCCGGCGACGGAGCGGGTCTGCCTGGCCCCCTGGCCGCGCAATGAACGAGGGGCGCTGGCGAGTGTGAAGACGATCTCTTACGGCGAAAATGTCTGCGCGCTGGCCCATGCCAAGGCGCGTGGCTGCGGGGAGGCGCTGCTGGCGAACACGCGGGATGAGGTCTGTGAAGGAACGGGATCCAACGTGTTTCTGGTGATCGATGGGCAACTGAAGACGCCGCCGCTGAGTGCAGGCTGTCTGGCTGGGGTGACACGCCTGTTGGTGCTGCGTGCCTGTGCCGAGGCAGGGCTGGTTTGCAAAGAGGAGACGCTGCCCGTGAGTGCGCTGGCGACCTGTGAGGAAGCCTTTTTGACCTCCTCGACGCGCGATGTGCACCCGATTGCTGAACTGGAGGGGCGGGTGCTGGCGGCACCGGGTCCGGTGACGCAGGCGGTGATGACGATTTTTCGCGAGGCTTACTTCGCGGCGGTCTGAGGCGTGCGTTTGCCCAGGCAAAAGAGGCTTTTGCTGCCGCGAATGAAAATCTGGCCTTCGCTGAGGGCAGGGGAGGCATAGACCTTTTCCTCCAGTTCACTTTCGGCGACAAGCGTGTATTTTTTCCCAGGTTTCACCACTCGGAGGGTGCCGAAGTCGTTGATGAAGAGGACTTTTCCCTCCGCACTGACCAGAGAGGCGTGGTGTTCTTTCAGGCGCTCTTCCCAAACGATCTCACCCGTTTTGGCATTGAAGCAGTGGCCAATGCCGGAGTCGGAAACGATGAGGAACCAGCCATTTTCACAGATGGGGGAGGGCACATAAGAGACGCCTTTATTGGTGCGCCATTTGATGTGGGTATCCGTGACGTTACCGAGTCCGTCAGGGCGGATGGCCAAAATATGGTGCTCTGGGAAGCCACCGGACATAAGCAAGAGACCGGTTTTGTCATCTTGAACGAGGGAGGCCACGAACTGCTCGGTGGGGCCATCCATGATCCAAAGCAGGCGTCCATCGCGCGGATCGTAGCTGGCGACGCACTTCGAGCCTGAGAGCACCATTTGCGTGCGGCCGGCCATTTCACGAATGAGCGGCACGCAGTAGCTGCGGGTCTGATTGGGCCGCTCGACACGCCAGAGCTGTTTCCCATCGGTTCGTGAAAGAGCGACCATGTAACCGAGTCCGTCGTGATCGCAGTTCACGATGACTTTGTCCTCATGCAGGATGGGAGAACTGCAAAAGCCGTGTTTGCTGGCAAAGGTGCCGGGGCGCACTTGCCAGAGCTGCTTGCCCGCAAAGTCGTGGGCGCTGATCACCACTTCTTGTTGATCGAGAAAGGCGGTGAAGACGCGTTCGCCATCGGTGGCGGGAGTGCTGGACGCATGGCTGTTGAGGCGATGTTTTCCCTCAAGCGGTGTCTTGAGCACGGTGGTTTGCCAACGCTTTTGGCCCGTGTGGCGGTCGATGCAAAGAAGGATGCGCTCTTCAGCCTCGCCCTCGACAGCGACGATGAAGAGATGATCTCCCCAGACGATGGGGGAGGCGTGGCCTTCACCGGGCAGTTCCGTTTTCCAGGCGAGTGTTTTTTCCTCAAACGCAGTGGGAAACCCGTGATCATTGCTGGTGCCATCCATCCGTGGCCCCCGCCACTGCGGCCAGTTCTCAGCCAGAGTGGCGGTGGTGGACAGAAGCAAGAAGGAGACAACAAAACGCATAGGCCTAAGAATAGGATACTAACGATGTCAGCAGAGGCCGCGTTTCAAATGCGTGTCAACTTACCGTGCCCGTGGCATTCACCAGCGTGCCGATGGGCTCACCGACGAGAGCTTTGCGAATGTTATCGGCTTCATTCATGCTGAACACGATGATGGGCATGTTGTTCTCCATGCAAAGGGAGAACGCGGTCGCATCCATGACCTTCAGTTGCTGGGTCAGGCACTGATGGAAACTGATGTTCTCATAGCGCACGGCGTTGGCGTTCTTGTTCGGGTCACAGTCGTAGATGCCATCGACCTTGGTGGCTTTGAACACACAATCCGCACCGACCTCAGACGCACGCAGCGCTGCAGTGGTGTCGGTCGAAAAGAAAGGATTGCCGGTGCCTGCGGCGAAGATGACCACACGGCCCAATTCCAGGTGACGCATGGCAACACGGCGGATAAAGGGTTCAGCGACGTTCTTCATCTCGATCGCGCTTTGCACACGAGTGGGCACATCCATGGCTTCGAGCATGGATTGGAGAGCCAGTGAGTTCATCACCGTGGCCAGCATGCCCATGTAGTCAGCTGTGGCGCGTTCCATGCCCTTGTTGCTGGCACTGACACCGCGCCAGAAATTCCCACCGCCGACGACGACAGCGATCTCGAGACCAGTTTGATGCGCCGCTTTGATCTGCGCGGCGATGTCCTCAACGATCGGAGGAGAAATGTTATCGGTGCTGCCAATCTCTCGAAGTGCCTCACCGCTGAGTTTGAGAAGAACGCGTCTGAATTTCCGTGTGCCTGTGGTGTCGCCCATGTAGGTTTGAAGTTGTTTCGTGATACATGAAGCGACCTCCGATGCAAAGATAAATCATGTGCTTACTTTGCGCGAACGCAGTCGGTTTAGGGCAAAGGGCAGATTCAGAAGGCTGTAGAAGACAGCACAAAGGCCGACCAAACTTGCAATGTACCATGGCCATGGGCCCAGGCTATCCATCAGGCTCGCCTGTTCAGGCTTGTGACAGAGGAAAGCGTAGTTGGTCTGCAAAAAGAAATTCACGAGGCCAATCAGCGCGGCATAAATCAGGGTCACAGCGACCAGACGAGGCACGGCTCCGGGACGCGGCGCGTGTTTCATGGAGGTCACCACATGGATCGCTGTGATAACGACGCCGCCATGCAGCAGGAAAAAAACGAGGAAGCGCGGATCGGGGAAATCGAACTTCAGGTTGGGCGTCAAAAGGCCCTGCAAGGTGCCTGCGAGACCAAAGAAATACACGATCTCACAGGCCAGTTGCCGCCGTGTCCACAGAGCAATGCCTCCTGCAATGCCCGCCACATCACAGAAGTGAAAAGGCAGGCCATTTTCCAGAGTGAGGCTGCCCATCCGCCAATGCACCAGCGTGGTCACGGGCCAGAGAAGCAGGAGAATGCTGCCGAGAACTCGTTCGCTGAGGATCGCTGCGGATTTGGAAAAACGGCGCATGAGAGCCAGGGCTATGATCGCGAGGACGCAGAGCGTGAGCACCGTGTTGTGGCTGGGGCTAAAGGCGTGAAACGGAGCGGGCATGGCGAGTAGAATAAAGCAATTGTAGGGACTGCCAAGGCTGGTAGGCCGCGCACATGCGAGTTTTAGACGAGTAAAAGATCATCTGCAGGTCGCTCGCTTGATTCTGCACACGGTCTGTGGTTCCATCCACGCATGAAAGTTTTCCCCGCCACGGTCACTGAACTCTGTCAGGCACTCGTGCGCATCCCTTCCGTGAATCCCGATGGTGATCCAGGCACGGAACACACGGGTGAACTGGCCTGCGCGA
>JAIXVB010000475.1 GCA_027483245.1 Verrucomicrobiaceae bacterium
CTGAACAATGTGATGCCGAATTTGAGCATCGGCGGGCGCTTTGCCACTTTTGCTTACTTTGGCTTTCATCGCCTCCCCAGCGGCCAGCGTTTTCGCGGACTTCTGCATCAGACACTGACAGGCGTGAAGACCAGCCGAGTCGTGTGGGGCAATGTGCCGCCCGCTTTTGTCTATGTCGGGCAGAAGGCTTAGTTCCGGCTCGCCCGCTCACTGCATCATGGCCTGAGGTGTGTCCTCTTGGAAAACAAACGGTCGCAACTCGGCCAAGCGAGGCGCTTTCATCTGAGGATCTTCGTCCAGAGTCTTTTCCGCCAACTGACGCGCCACACGCACCAGCCGTGTATCCGCCAGCATCTCCGCAAATCTCAAGGGTGCCTGCCCACTCTGCGCACGGCCCAAGACATCGCCAGGCCCGCGGCGTTTGAGATCCTCTTCGGAGATGCGAAATCCATCCGTCGTCTCTTCCAAAATCGCCAGCCGCGCCTTGGCCTCCTCGTCCTTGTCCTTCACAAAAAGCACACAGTAGGAAGTGTGTTCTCCACGACCGATGCGACCACGCAACTGATGCAGCTGAGCCAATCCAAAGCGCTCGGCATTGTGAATGTACATCACACTCGCATTCGGCACATCCACACCGACCTCGATCACCGTTGTGCTCACCAACACGTCGATCTTTCCCGAGCGGAAATCACGCATGACCAGATCCTTTTCCTCCGCACTGAGCTTCCCATGCAGCAGCCCCACGCTGAAATGCGGCAGCAGCTTGGCCCATTCTTCGTGGCCCTTCTTCGCAGCGGTGGCATCCAGCTTTTCAGATTCCTCAATCAACGGATAGACCAGATAGGCCTGACGCCCTGCATCGAGCTGCTCCTTCAAAAACTTAGCGGCGTCGGCTTGCTTCGAAGCGGGCCGCACTTTGGTGATGATCTTCCCGCGTTCTTTGGGCCGTTCGTCGATGGTGGACACATCCAGATCACCGTAAAGGGTCAGCGTCAGCGTGCGGGGGATCGGCGTGGCAGTCATGACCAGCACATCTGGCGTGTTGCCTTTCTGGATCAAACGCGCTCGCTGAGCCACGCCAAATTTGTGCTGCTCATCGATGACGACCAACCCCAAATTCTTCACCAAATCCGCATCGTAGAGCAGCGCGTGGGTGCCGATGAGGATGTCATTTTTACCCGACATCTTGCCATTCAGCAGCTCCACACCGCCTTCTTCAGCGCGGTTGCCGGTGCGCAGGGCCACATTCAGGCCGAGCGGCTCCAACCATTTGCGCGCAGTATTAAAATGCTGCTCCGCTAGGATCTGGGTCGGAGCCATCAGCGCGGCCTGCTTGCCAGACTCCACCGCGCCCAGCATGGCGGCAAAAGCGACGACCGTTTTCCCACTGCCCACGTCGCCATGCAGCAGACGATTCATGGGCGCGTTGCTGGCCATGTCACGCTGGATTTCCTCCAAGGATCGTTTCTGGGCTCCGGTCATTTGGAAAGGCAACGCGGCCTCGAAATCCCGTGCCAAAGGACCTGCGGCATGCGGATGCCCGCCAGACTCCAAGACAGCGCGTCGCCGCCTCACCACACGCAGTTGATAGCCATAAAACTCTTCCAGAGCGAGGTAACGCCGCGCCTTTTCCAGATCCTCCAGGCTCAGGGCAAAGTGAACGGCCTTCATTGCCCGAGCCCGACTCCAGCCCGCGAATTCGCCCTGCTCTTTCGGGGTGGGTAAAATGTCCGTGATGAAGTCCTCCTCCAGCGCCTGAATGACATGCCAGGCAGCGGTCCGCAGCGTCTTTTGCGTGACTCCCGCCTTCAGCCGATACACCGGCGTGATGCGCCCACTGTGGATTGCAGCCGCCTCGTCATCCTCGCTGAGGATTTCATACTCGGGATGATCCATGAGCAGGCGACCCTTTTGCTCCTTCACCTTGCCATAAACAATCATCTCCTGACCTTCGGCAATCGCGCGGCTCATGAACGGCATGTTCCACCAGCGCAGGGTCAGCAGCCCGCCCATGGCCGCGCCCCCGATGGGCTCGACTTGAGCCTCGAACAACCCCGAGCCTCGGCGACCGCCAAAGTATTTGTTGCCGGTCTTGGTGACCTGAACCTGAAAGCAGGCTGGGATTTCACTCGGCTGAAAACTCGCCCCGTCCATGCGACGGCGATCTTCATGGCGAAAAGGCAGCCACTGGACCACTTCGCGCACGGTCAGCACTTGTTCCTTGGTCAATGAGGTGAGGACACGCTTGGGCATCCCGGGCACATCAGAGAGTAAGGAATCAAGGTTGAGCGACATGAGAGCGAGCGTTCATCGGCGGTGGATCGGTTGGCACCCTAGATGAACGCAGCGTCTCATGTCATGGTTTGATGAAACGGTAAACTTCTTTGCTCGCAAACTCAGGTTTGAACCGAGGAACGCTGTGCCTGAAGCCAGGCCTGGAACATGAGCACATCCCAAAGATAAAAGTGCCAGTTGCGCGTGCCGCTGAGGTGTTCCTGCCACTTTTGGCGGATCGGAGCGGGGTGAAAATAACCCTCGCGCTTCAGACGAGCTTCACTGAGCAGATCCTCCGCCCACTCACGCAGTTCCCCACGCAGCCAGTGCTCCAAAGGCACGCCGAAACCACGTTTGGGACGGTCGATCAGGGCCTTGGGCACATGCCGATACAGGGTCTCGCGCATCAGCCACTTGCCCTGCCCACCGCGCACTTTCATGGAGAAAGGCACCTTCCAGGCGAACTCCATGAGATGGGTATCCAGCAGCGGGATGCGCCCCTCCAGACTGACGCCCATCGCGGCGCGATCCACTTTCGTCAGGATGTCGCCCGGCAGATAGGTCTCCATGTCCAGGTGCATCATGCGGTGGGTGAAGTCACTGACCCGTGGCCAGCCTCGGGTGTCGGTGATGCTGGTGGGTCGATCTCGCCCGCCGATCACGATCTGCTCCGGCCGCTTCCAGTGCGACATCAGCGTGAGGTAAAGCGACTCCATGCCAGGGGCGGCGATGACTTCCGCGAGCTTGTGCAATTTGTCGCCAAAGGGCACATGACGGAGGCGCTTGGGCAGGAATGGGCGAGCGAGTGAGCCGAGTGAATTCAGCGCGCTCGGCGGCAGCACGGTCATCGCTGAGGCGGTGAGCTTTTTGAAAGCGGGCGGCATCCAGGCAAATTTGTCCCAGAGATTGCGCCCCACGAAGTAACGCTCATATCCCCCGAAGAGTTCGTCGCCGGCATCGCCACTGAGGGCCACCGTGACGTGCTGGCGCGCCATTTTGCAGACCAGATACGTGGGGATCTGCGAGTAGTCCGAGAAAGGCTCATCGTAGAGACCGGGCATGAGCGGGATGGTCTCCAACGCGTCCTTTCCAGTGACATACATCTCCGTGTGATCCGTCTTCAGATGTGAGGCCACTTCTCGGGCAAACTGGGCTTCGTTGTATTCCGGCACATCGAATCCGATGGTGAAGGTGCGCACCGGTCTCGAACTCTGCTGCTGCATCATGGCGACGATGAGGGATGAATCGACCCCGCCAGAGAGAAAGGCCCCGAGCGGCACATCCGCCACCATGCGCAGGCCGACAGCTTCTTTGAGAATCGCTTCAAAGGCATCGATGGCCTCAGACTCCGTGCCGGTGAAAGGATGGTCCAACCCATGCTCAATCACCTGACGCAGGTCCCAATAAATCTGCGGCGTGGGTTTGTCCGCCGCAGTGCTCAGCGTCAGGAGAGAGGCTGGTGGCAGCTTGTGCAGGCCTTCATAAATGCACCAGGGATCTGGGATGTAATTGAAGCGCAGTTGAGCGCAGAGGGCGTCTCGGTTGATCGCTGCGTTGAAATCAGGAAGCGCACGGATGGCCTTGAGTTCGGACGCGAAAACGAAGGTGTCGCCTAACCAACCGTAATACAACGGCTTCTCCCCCAAACGATCGCGACCGAGATGGAGAACTCGTTCTTGTTTGTCCCAAAGCGCAAAGGCGAACATGCCATTGAAGCGTTGAGTGGCCTCGCGCACGCCCCATTGCAGAAAAGCCGCCAGCATGATCTCGGTGTCCGAGTGGCCTCGCCAAGTGTGACCGTGTTGTTCGAGCTCGGTGCGGAGTTGCTGGAAGTTGTAGATCTCCCCATTGAAGACGATGACAAAACGCCCGTCCGCACTGGCCATGGGCTGATGCCCGAGCGGCGAGAGATCGAGGATCGACAAGCGCCGATGACCGAGCGCGATGCCAGTCTCTGCATCCACCCACGCGCCGCTGTCATCCGGGCCGCGCAGGACGATCGCATCGGTCATGCGCGTGACCTCAGCGGTCATCTGGGCAGAGGACCGCGAGCGTGGAAGAGTGAAGAAACCGGAGATGCCGCACATGAGGATAAAAGAAGAACTAAGGGTGGCGGGTGTGAGTGATGAGGAGTTGATCAAATTGCTCCAAAACACTGCGAAGCGAAAAATGCTCCACGATGCGCTGACGACCTCGCTCGCCCATTTGGCGGCGGACTTCAGGTGCAAGACGCAGGAGTTCGAGGCAGGCCGAGGCAAGAGCTTGCGGATCTTTGGCCGGCACGAGCCTGCCCGTGTCCCCCAACACCCAGGCCGTATCACCGATGTCCGTGGCCACCACTGGCACTGCACAGGCCATGGCCTCACCCACGACATTGGGAAAACCCTCACCGAAGGCTGAGCTGGAAACGGCGAGGTCCAACGACGCGGTCAGGCTTGGCAAATCATGGCGCTCCCCCAGGAGTTGCATGTTGGAGCAGAGGCCGAGGTGGGCGATGAGCGCGGTGAGTTCTGGATTCGACTCATCCACTCCTGTGCCAACGAGCAGGAAGCGGGTCTCGGGCAGCTCCTGTGTCACCAGCGCCGCTGCTTGGAGAAAAGTGGGGTAGTCCTTCATCGCCGTGAAGCGCCCGAAACGACCGAGAGTGAAGGCGTTTCTCGTCGGCGAATCGGGGTCGAGATCACGGTTTTTAGGGCTCCAGGTGGCGAGATCAAAGCCATTGGGAATGAGTCGTGTCTTGTTTCTCGGATAACCGATGGCCTCATGCTGACGCGCGCTGAGCTGCGAATTGTAGGTGATCGTTTCGGTTAGCCAGGACAGTTTGGCCAAGGACTGAATCACCCACGCGCTGCCGCGTTTCTCCAGCGCTAGATCGTAGAGCGATTGGCGGATGTTCCAGATGACTCGCCCCTGCCCGAACCGAAAGAGCTTCACCAGCACCGCCGCGAGACAACCGTGATACATCCAGCCCATGATCACATCCGGTCGCGCCTGCCAGGCGAATCGGCACAGTCGCCACAGGCCGCGGGGCGTGGGTTTTCCTGCGGGCATGTCGAGCGTGTGCACCGTGACTCCCGCTGCACGCAGGGGCTCGATGTATTTGCCGCCAGCCGTCAGGGAAATGACGGTGTGACGATGCTGTTTCAGGCCTGAAAGGAGTTGGGTCAGCATCATTTCAGCTCCGCCCGTGCCCAGCCCCGTGGTCAGCCAGAGGACGGACTGGGGACGGGCCAAACAAAGCGCGGCACTGCGTTCGACCATCTTTTCGAGCGTGAAATGCTGCTCAATGCGCTGCCGGTTTTTTTGGCCCAGTGCCTGCCGCTGCTCCTGTGAGAGGGCCAGAAAAGCGCGCATCATGGCCCCCAGAGACTCATCATCGCCAGCCTTGAAGGTCCAACGCGCCTCCTCCACCAACCAAGCCGAATCCCCGACATCGCTCGCCAGACAGGGCAGACCACAGGCCATCGCCTCGCCAATCACATTGGAGAAACCTTCGCCATAGGCCGAGGTGGACACGAGGGCATCGAATTGCGGATAGATTGGCGCGAGGTCGTCACAGGCAGGCCGCCATTCGATCCGCTCTGTGAGCCCCAGCGACCCGGCCAGGGCCCGAAGTTCCGCTGCATAGATCGCCTCGCCATTGCCGATGATGACGGCCTTTGCCTCAGGCACGCGAGCCAAGGCGCGCAGAAACGTCGGGTGATCCTTCATCGTGTGAAGCCGACCGATCATCGCAAAGGTGCAGCCCGGCTCTGTCCGTGGAGTGGGGTGAAATCGCTCCGCATCGATGCCATTGGGCACGACCTCGAATCGCTCTCCAGGATAGCCTTTCTTTTTATAATAGGAGCGCCCCGCTTGTGAGTTGGCGATGATGAGATCTGCCCAGCCGGAGAGCAGGCAATTCAGCCGAAAGCTGAGCTTGCCCAGAAGGCCCCAAGTATCCGCATCGGTTTGGGAATCGCGAATGCCCCAGATCACCTTCGGAAAACCACAGAGAGGCTTCAGCAGCAGTGCCATGAGATTGGATTCGTGCAGGTAACCATGAATCACCTGCGGCTGAATCCGCCGCATGGCGCTCACCAACCGAACAAAGAAACCCAGCAAATCCCAGCGATGCCGTTTGCCCACACAGAGGGTTTGAACCTGGGCTGCCTGCAGTTCCGCTTCAAACACACCCGTGTAAAAATGCACGACCGTCACCTGAAAATCAGCGTCTTTTGCAAGCGCGCTGGCCAAAGTCACCAACTGACGCTGCGCCCCACCGTGACCGAGATCACGGATGAGAAAGGCTATTCGGCATGGCGCATCGCGTTTGGGCATCGCCCGTAACTATAATCTCCATAACAACCGACCTGCAATCAGGGAATCTTGACCTTCGACCTTTCTGCACCTCTAAACGAACGTCGCCAGGCCCTATTCCATCTTCACCAATTTGGTCGTGACCTGCTGACGCACCGGAATGGTCTTGCCCAGAGTCTCCAGTTGGATGTCCGCACGGAACGCTCCAAAAGAAACGGTGCCGCGATCCAGATCAAAGAGGATCTGACCAAAAGTCTTCGAGCCTTTTCCCAAAGTCACGGAGCGAGAGCCTGCATCTTCGTCCGCACGTTTCATGTCGCCTTCAAAGCTGATCTTAGCATGGCTGCGGCCTTCATAATTCACGAGTGAATCGAACTTCACCCGCAATTCCACATTCACCGTGCCCGCGCTAGGAAACTGAACGGTCTCTTGAGAAGTCCAGCGGTCCCCGGGCTTGACTTGCATTTTCGGCAGGCCCATTTCCAAAGAACGGCGGTAGAGCTCAGCGATCTGTTTGGCCTCAGCAATGCCCTCCAGCGAAGGCGTGCCGAGCGGATCGGGCGACATGGCACCCGTGTCAGCCACCTTGAGAAACTGATCCTCGGCATCATAAACAAGGATGAACGACTTGCCGACGCTTTGGCCCACGGAAGCACGAATCATCGGATGCGCCTCGGCCAGGTTTTGGGAGTCAAACGTCTGTTTCTTCCCCTGCATCATCACCTCACCCGAGAGCGCCTCAAAGGTCACTCGAGCTTCCTTTTGACCGGCGCTGCCCTCCTTGACTTCGATGCGGGTCGTCTGTTTCACCTTCATCTTCTGATCTTCCGGTTTGCCAATCGCCGTGAGCCCTGCCGTGGTCTCGGTAATGGTTTCCTGGGTGTAGGTCTTGCCTGATAGCCAGCGCAGACGCAGAGAAACCGGCGACTCCTGAGCATGCAGCGCCGGGCTAGCGATCAGGGCGAGCAAAACAGCGACGCGAGTGAAGTCAGAAGGAGAAAAAATCATCGTGGGCGAGCTATGGACAGAACCCCCCGCATTGCAATCACGAGGCTTGAAATCCGAATGCCGAAAATGCGTCAAATTGATCTTCGAAGAAACAATCTGAAAGTTGGCATGGTTTGGGCTTTAGTATCTGACACGTTCACCGACTGGAGAAAAATCACACACGATTCTCTCTCGTCGTTGCAATCCGCCAAACCACACATCTAATAGCGACAGCCATGAAAAAAGTCGAAGCGATCATCAAGCCCTTCAAACTCGAGGACGTCAAAGAAGCTCTCTCCGAAGTCGGAGTGGAAGGAATGACAGTCGTTGAGGTCAAAGGATTCGGCCGCCAGAAAGGCCACACTGAAATTTACCGTGGATCTGAATACACGGTGGACTTCTTGCCGAAGGTGAAGATTGAGGTCGTCGTGGAAGACGCTCGCAGCGAAACCGTTGTGGACGCCATCGTGAAAGCCGCTAACACCGGCAAGATCGGTGACGGCAAAGTTTTCGTCAGTGAAGTTTTGGAAGCTGTTCGCATCCGCACGGGTGAACGCGGCTCTGATGCTATCTCTGGTTCATAGTCTTCCCGACCTCTGATTTTCATCCCAACCCGCTGAGGCAACTCAGCGGGTTTCTTTTTTGGCACGAGCTTAGACACCGCAAGGCAAGGCGGTCCGCGCCTTCGAAGCTGCGAAGCGAATCCTTCGTCCAGGTTTGGGCTGAATCTCCCCCACCCAGACACCTACAGGGTTCACAGGATGAACCAGGATGTACGGCCCTGAATTGCCTGTGAATCGTGTCAATCCTGCGCTCGAACAGTGAGCGGCCAGGAGGGGCGATTCAGGCAGATAGATAGCCTGGGTGCAACGTCACCAAATCCCAACGCCAAGGCAACCGTCTCGGCCTGGTTCAAGGGTCACTTCACGACGCACCCTTGACCAAATGAGGAGGCCCTTCCATTCCATGGGTTAAAGCCCTCGGCTACCGATCAACCGTCGCTTTGGGATGCAGACGCCGTCGAGCCCACCCAACAATCTCAAACAAGCTTCCGCGCAGAGCGTGTTCGTTCGTAGTTCGGGCTTCAGCCCGTTTCTTCGAACTCCAACAGCAAAAAACAAGCCCGCCTCAACCCTTCCTCACCCAACTGGCGCGAATCAGTTTCTAAAACCCGCTCACTCGTCGGCACCAGGAGAACGACTCCGGACTTCCATCCCTCACCATAACGGCAAGGTACCGTCACACAGCTTTAAACCCCACGCAACAACCAGGACACCCTTGCCACAGTCCCCACAGCGAGGTCTCCGCAGCCAGCAGTGGCATTTCTTTCTCCGTTAGAGCCAGTAGGTGATTGAGTCCTGAACCGCACCTTACCCTATCCGAACGCAAAACGGCCCCGAATCGCTTCGAGGCCGTTGAGATAAAAATCGAGAATGAAATCTCAGCGCTTGCGACGCCAGATCAGCCCCGCAAAACCAAGACCCAGAAGGATCAAACGGCTAGGCTCTGGAACAGCTGCACCACCGAATTGGAGGTTTGCATTCTTGACTGCATCAGTTCCAACAAAAGGTGAATCAAAGGCGGACGTATTTCCATCAGCAGGAATCACAAAAGTAGGGTTTGTTAAAAAACCATAATAATCACCATCGTTTGTCGTCGAACCATCAAACCAAACAATCGCGAAATTGTCGTTAAGTCCGATACCATTCGTTCCAAATGGAACCCCAGAGATTTCATCGATAGTGCCTTTGCCGCCAGCTGTTGTGAAGTCGCCCTCGAGGAGAGCACTAAAGTCTGCAGTAAGAGCAGTAGCTGCGAAGAAATAGTCATCAGTTGTGGTAGAACCGTCAATACGCATAAAACCAGATGCTGTTGGTCCACCAGTAATGCCTGAGTAACTGAGACCGGCGTTAGCGAATCCATTACCTGTGGTATCGACGATTATACCCCAACGCAATCCATCGACTCCAGTGACGCCAGTTCTGGTGGAGAATCCGGAAGCAATGCCGCCAGAGAATGATTGGCTGATTTGAAGAGTAACCGTGCCATAGGCCGCTGAATTGATCAGCAGGAAAGCAAACAGAGCTTTTTTGAGAATTGAAAACATAACTATTAATCAATAAGGATTGGATTTATTGCAAATAAGACTGTGTGTCGGTCCAGGTGATTGTTCCCGCGCCGACTGAAGGAGAGCGGCGAAAAATGTAGCCCTGCCCTGGTTGCAACAGAAATGATGAACTTACATCTGTTGAACCCTGAAGCCAGCCAGTGCCGTTAAAGACAAGAGTTACACTAGCAGATTTGTTGAATCCTGTAGTGGAGTTATCAAAGACTAACAGACGATCACCAGCTGAGAACCCAAGGCCAAGACTTCCAATAGTTTCAGGAACGGGACTCGCGTAACCAATTCGAATGTCTTGAGCTGTGCCAACCGCTGACAATTTATTAATTTTAACTCTGTGAGAAGACATTGGCACACTTCCAACCATCGAAATAGTTTGCACTGTGGCTGTTTGATTTCGAAGAACGAAAGATTGGCCAAATTCGAGAGCAAAATCATCCGAATTAGTTGCTCCGATCAACCATGAAGATGGACCTTTAACAATGGTAGTTTGAGAAGCCAAATTTACACCAGCTTGATTGCTTGGAAACAAAAGCATTCTTGCACCGGTCGAAATAGCGGATCCCAAGAGAGAATTGGGTGTCCAATAAGGCATCACATCAATCTGGTCAGCGAGACCAGGGTCTGTGACTTCTGTTTTGATTCCGGTCAAATCATCCGATGCATCCAGAGTCACGGTCAGTGTGCTGGTGCCGTTGGCGGTCACGCGGCCAATCATGCCTTCTTTGGTTCCGCTGGCGATCAGGACGGCGTAGGTTTTTGTTTGGCCAGGGAGAGCTTGGACGAATTGGTTGGCAGTCCAATTAGGGGTTCCAGAAACCGTCAGGACATTGCCTGAAATGGATTGGATGACTCCTTTGAACTCAGCTGCACGGTAAAGAGGGACAGCGAGAACAGCGTCCGATTGTGCAGGGACGGTGGTGCTGACAA
>JAIXVB010000190.1 GCA_027483245.1 Verrucomicrobiaceae bacterium
AGCACGCTCGCCCGTCAGACTCCGTATCGCTTTGAATTTCACCTCCTGGCCGACAATCAAACGATCAATGCCTTCGCTCTTCCCGGTGGGCAGATTTTCATCACCGAAGCTCTGTTCCGATTGTTTAAAAATGAAGATCAACTTGCCGGAGTCCTCGGTCATGAGATCGGTCACGTGGTCGGTCGCCACTCCAATGAACAAATGGCCAAGTCACGCCTCTGGAGTGGCCTCGCCCAAGGGGCTGGCGTGCTCCTCTCCGATGGCCAAAGCAATGCGGGAGCCCAAATCGCCAACATGGCTGCGGACATCCGCCTGAAGAGCTTTGGTCGCGATGACGAACTCGAGTCAGATGCCCTTGGGGTGCGTTTCCTCATCGACGCTGGTTATGATCCAGAAGCCATGATCGGGGTCATGGAAATCCTGGCCAAAGCAGCCAGCGGCAATCGCCAACCCGAATTCCTGAGCACACATCCGAATCCAGAGAACCGGGTCGAGAAGATACGCGAAGCCATCGAGCTCTATCGCAAAGGGAAGTGACGGAGTTCGGTCTTCGGCAGCACATCCTCCGACTCCTCAAAAAGAGACACCGTCTGGAGTTCAACGACTTCCGAGTGAAAGCAAAAGTATCACAACCGGTGATGCAGAGATCGCAGGATCGGCTTCCGCGCCGCGTTTGTTAGCGCATGAATCGACTGCTCTTCATCGCACTCACGCTGCTGTTTACTGCCACGACCCAAGCGGAGTTTCGCGCTGGGGCCTATGCTCAAGACATCTCTCCCACGCAGTTCCCGACACCGGTGAATGGCGGCATGAAGGGAGCCTTTGCCAAAGAGATCCATGACCCGATGCTGGCACGCTGCCTGGCCCTGCACGATGGCCAACGCGCGCTCGTTTATGTGGTCGTGGATGCCTGCATGATCTCGCGTGAAATTTGTGAGGAAGCCAAAGCCTTGGCCGCCAAGGACACCGGTGTGCCGCGCGAACACATGCTGATTTCTGCCACCCACACGCACTCTGCGGCCACGATGGCGGGGGTATTTCAAAGCGATCCTGATCCCGAGTATGTCAAAACAGTGGCACCTCGCATCGCAGCCGGGATTGCCCAAGCTCTGAAAAACCTGGAGCCTGCCGAATTTGGCTGGGCCTTTGGTAGTGATCCGACCCAGGTTTTTAATCGACGCTGGTTTGTGAAGGATGGCCAGTCGTATGAGAACCCTTTTGGCATCACCACAGACCGCGCCAAAATGAATCCCGGCAATGTCAATGCCACCGTGTCTGTGCCCTCCGGCCCGGTGGATCAGGATGTCGCTGTCATGGCTGTGCGCAGTCGGGCAGATAAGCGTCCCATCGGTCTGCTGGCCAATTACAGCCTGCATTACGTGGGCGGTAATCCGGCGATCAGCGCGGACTATTACGGCGTGTTTGCCGCCGAGATTGCTCGCAGACTGGGAGCCGATGATGCCCGTTATGCCAGCAAACCGCGCTTCGTTGGCATCCTCAGCAACGGCACCAGTGGCAACATCAACAACGTCAATTACGGCTCCTCGCTGCGCTACAAACGCAACCCCGGCGAACAAATCCAACTCGTGGCACGCAGCGTGGCAGATGCCGCGATGGGAGCCTATGATGCGATCTCTTGGCAGAAAGAACCCACCCTCGACTCCGAAGAGATCAATCTGGACCTCGGCGTGCGCAAAGGCAGCGCAGAAGAGCTGAAACAAGCAAAGGAATGGATGGCCACGATTCCGAAAGACAAAGACGGCCAATGGTCCGATAAAAAAGCGATCTATGCCCGGGAAACCGTGCTGCTCGCCGATTACCCTGAGACGGTGCCCGTGAAACTTCAGGCACACCGCATCGGCAATCTGAGCGTGGCCGCGATTCCTTGCGAGGTGTTTGTGGAAGTCGGGCTTCGTTTGAAACAAACCTCCCCCTTCGCACGCCACTTCACCATTTCTCTGGCCAATGGCTACAACGGTTATCTGCCCACCCCAGAGCACCATGCCCTGGGCGGTTATGAAACCTGGCGTGCCCGCAGCAGTTACCTCGAGACCTCAGCTTCGACCAAGATCATCGATCAACTGGAAACCCAACTGGCCACGATGAAGCGTCGCGTGAAATAGCCCGCAGCGACGAACCGCTGCACACAGCAGCACCTTACAAACGCAGGCGCTTGCATGGATATGGCAGAGCAGCGTGATGGATCAAGAGGCGTTCGTCTTGCATGCCAGCGATAGGCTCCACTCGAGCAGGCGACATCGCGGTCTTGGACAATCTTTCGCAGCCTCATAGCCCGAAGACTGCGCAGTGGGTCACGGCGACGTCGCCGAGATCAGGGACTTGCACGCCCACTCACCGGCTCTCAATCCCATTGGAGAAGAATATTGGAATAACCTTTAGCCCTTCTTCTCCAAGAGTTTAGCCGGAACCAAATGACCCGGCATCAAAAAGCAAAAACTCTGGTTCATGAACAAAAGAACATCTTCCCTAACCATGTCTGTGCTCGCCGCAGTCTTCACCTTCTGTCTATCGGCTCAAGCAGCCAATCCGACTGCCTACAATTTGCCCGCCAATAAAGTGGCAATCCAAGGTTACGATCCGGTGACCTACTTCACGTTGGGCAAGGCCGTGCTAGGCAGCCCTTCTTTCAAAGCCGTGCAGGATGGAGTGACCTACCACTTCTCATCCGCAAAGACTCTGGAAACCTTTCAGGCCGCTCCAACGAGTTACCTGCCTACCTATGGCGGCTGGTGCGCGACGGCGATGGCCAAGGGTGAAAAGGTAGAGATCGACCCGAAGAATTTCAAAGTAACCAACGGACGTCTCTTCCTCTTCTTCAATGCCTGGTATGGCGATGCGAAAAAAACATGGCTGAAGGATGAAGCGGGGCAGGAAAAGCTGGCAGATGCCAACTGGAAAAAACTCTCGGGAGAATAACCAACAACACGACATCGCCATGCTAACCAAATCACAAAGACGTCTCAGTTGGGTGCTTCAGCTCATTGCTGCTGTCATCATGGGCCAGACCTTGTTCTTTAAATTCACGGGTGCTCCCGAGCCCATTTACATCTTCACCACATTAGGCGCGGAGCCCTATGGACGCTGGTTTGCCGGTGTGTCTGAACT
>JAIXVB010000584.1 GCA_027483245.1 Verrucomicrobiaceae bacterium
GCCTCTCAGCGTGGCCCGGGTCACGGGCATTTTGCTCTTTTCACACGACTCTGCCACGAATCCTGCTTTGCTGGCCAGCGCTCGTCTCACCTGATGTCTCTCACTCCCCTTTCCATTCTGGATGTTTTCAATCGTTACCGGTCACCGGGAGGGGAGGAGTATTCCGTCGAACGCATCCGCAGCCATCTCTCGACTCGGCATCGCGTCACCGCCTGCCCCTTTGATGAGAAGGAGTGGACCGGTCCCACGGCCCCCAGCCCGCTGAACCAGGCGCGGCGGACGCTCTACAATTCGGAGGCACGCCTGCGCTTTGAGACCGCGGCCGAGGCGGCCCAGGCCGACGTGGCGATTTTTCACAACCCCTACCCGATCGGCTCGCCCTCGCTCTATCACAGCGCTTTGAAAGCCAAGCTGCCGGTGGTGCAGTTTCTCCACAATTACCGACCCTTTTCGATCGGGGGAAGCCTTTACTCCCGAGGGCGGCTGCTGCCGGACTCCCTGCATGGCAGCTACCGCGCGGAGGTGCGTGAGGCCACCTGGAAGGGTTCGGTGCCACAGACGGCGCTGATGGCGCTGATGCTGAAGCTGCTGCACCGCAGTGGCTGGCTGAAGAGCGTTCGCACCTGGGTCGCCGTGTCCGACTTCATGCGGGAGAGGATCATCGAGGCCGGGGCCGTGCACCCGGACCGCATCGTGACCCTGCGCCACGCCTGGGACTCCATGCCGCAGGCCCCTGAGAAACACGACTCAGGCTACTATCTGTTTTTGGGCCGGTTGGTGGAGGAAAAGGGCATCTCCACGATGCTGGATGCCTGGGACGCCCTTCACCAGCAACTGGGAAAAAACACCCCGCGCCTGCATATCGGCGGAGAGGGCCCGCTGGCGGATCTGGTCACCCAACGCGCCCGCAGCAATCCCTACCTCTGTGCGCTGGGAAAAGTCGGCGGAGAAATGAAGATCGATCAACTGCTGCGCTGCCGTGCGGTCGTCATCCCCTCCGTCTGGTGGGAACCGCTGGGACTGGTCACCTACGAGGCCTATGACTATGCCAAACCGGTGCTCGCCGCCCGCTCAGGGGGCCTCACGGAAACGGTGCAGCACGGCCAGACGGGCCTAATCCATGAACCGGGAGATGCAACCGGTCTGGTCAATGATGTCTTGGCCATGGAAGCCATGTCGGTCACGCAGCGCACCGGACTCGGCGTCAGTGGCCGCCACTGGCTGCGCCAGGAAACCGAGCCGTCTTTGTGGTTGCGGCGCTTTGAGGAGATCCTCAGCCCGCTGGTCAAGCGAGCCTGACGCTCAGGACCCGCCGATCCGGCGGCGCATGTCCTTTTCAGCATCTTCGCAGAGCTGCTTCAGCATCTCGGGGCTGATCCAATCTGCCCCGCAGGCCAGGATGGTCTCGCGAACCAGGCCATCAGCCGAAACAACGCGCATGGGGTGCTGACGCGCATACTTGCTGGCGAGCCGTTCCAGCAGGGTGTCTGCCGTGGTCGCGCCCTCTGCATAGATGATCTGCAAGCCTCCGGGCTCACGCTCCTCATTGCGGTGTGAATGCGTGCCATCAAACACCACCACGACCTGCACGCCGCTCATGTCACGGTAATGGCGCAGTCGTTGCAGCAGCTCGAGACGAGCCAGATGACGCTTGGATGCCGTCTGCAAAACACGCCGCAACTCGGGCCACGCGTGCATCACGCTGTGGCCATCCACGAGGAGATAAGACAGAGGCGGTGTCATCAGCGGGAATGAGTGACGAGGTTCATGATCGGGTGACAATCACATCGCCCCCTCAACCTCAGGGCTGATACTTCGGATACTTGTCCTTCAGCGTCTTGCGGAACTCCGCCGCCTTGTCCGCCTGCCCGGCTTTCTCCAGAGCCTTGGAGACTTTGTCGAGCGCTTCAGGCGTGATCTCTTGGTCGTCGAAGAACTGCGCGGGAACCATCAGTTTACCCGCTGCGGCATTGTATTTCTCCTGAGCCGCCGCGCTTTGACCTTCCGCCGAGAGCTTCTCACCCGAGGCCAGCAAGACATCCCCTTCGAGAATCAGCAGGAGCGCCTGAGGCTTGCCATCTTTGGCGAAGGTCAGGCCTTCTTGCACCACCTTTTGTGCATCCTCAATGCGACCCAGCCCCAGCAGTGCACGTCCCTTGGTCAGCAGTCCACGCGCCTTGGTCGCACTCTCCGGTGTGACCGCCAGGAAGTGATCGGTGGCCTTGATGCTGGCCTCATACTCCTTCGTTTCCAGAAACGCCATGCCGAGGTAATTCCACACGCGCGGGTCCGTATTTTCAGGGGCATCCGGCGTCGTCGCCAGGGTCAGGTATTGAGTGGAACGGTCAAAAAGCTTCATGTCATAGAGCTTCAGTCCCAGCCAGGAAACGATGTTCGGCGGGATGTTCGCGTTCGTGTTCGACTTGCGATAGTCATCCAGCGCCTTTGCCAATCCATCGACATTTTGCTGCGCATAGAGCGCTCGCAGCAGCATCTGGCTGGCCGAGTCGAGGTAGGTCTTTTTGTCGGTCTCGATGGCCTTTTGCAGCGCCGCAATCGCCTTGTCCCACTCCTGAAGATCATAATAACCCCGGCCGATGCCATACCAAGCCTGACCCGCGGCTGCGCTGGTTGGGTATTTCTTCACCAGCATCTCAAAGGCGGCGATCATCGCCTTCGAATCCCGCTGCTCCATGGCGATCAAGCCGAGTTGGAGGTAGGCCATTTCAGCCGCATCGGAGTTGGTGTATTCCTTCACCACGCGCTGGAAGTCACCCACCGCTTTCGGCACATCCTTGGCCTCACGAAAAGCCAAACCGCGCCGTGCCAGGGCCTTGGCAGTGAGTTCATGACCGCCGTGCTCCGCCAGAAACTGAGTGAACGCGCCCACCGCATCCTGGTGGCGACTCGCCTCCGCGAGAGACCAGCCTTTGTTAAACAACGTGCCCGGTTGCAGCTTGGCAGGCAGCTTGGCCAGAGTCAGCTCATTGTAACTGTCGGCAGCCTTGGCCCAGTCCTGTTTGTTAAAGTAAAAATCCGCACGAATCAGGCGGGCCAGATTCATGAACTCGTGCTGGGAACGCTCACCCGCATGACGCGTGATAAACCCGGTGGCGAAGTCGCCGAGGTCCTTGTCATCCAGCAAGTAGAAGCAATACAGCTTCCAGTAGCCGGCCTCGAAGGCGGCATCCGTGGTGGGGTAACCCTGCTCCACCATCAAATAGACCTCGACCGCCCGCGCGTAGCTCTTTTTCATGCGGTAGGCATTGCCCACCAGCAGCAGCATCTTCGGTCTCGTGTCGCCTTCTGGCAGCACGCTGGCGTTGCGATTGTATTGCTCGATGACGCCGTCGTAATCGCCTTTTGCAAAGTAGGACTGCACGATGCCCACCAGGGCAATCCCGCGATTCTGCGGTGAGGTTTCCGTGATCGAAAGTGCACGCTCAAACAGCGGCACGGCTTCTTCAGGTTTGCCTGTTTCGCCATACAGCACCGCCGCTTTCACGCAGGCTTCGGAGATCACCGTGTTGTCCTTGCTCTCCTTCAGAAGATCCAAAAACAAAGGCAGCGCTTCAGCCTTCTTATCCTCCGCGAGATAGGCCGTGCCCAAGGTCAGCAGCGCAGGTTCACGGTAGGGATTGTTGGTCTTGATCGCCAATACAGCCTGGAGGGCAGCCATCTGCCGTTTGTTATCCCCCAGCATCTGATAGGCACGCGCCTTGTTGAAGGAAGCGGCCAGACGAACCTCCGGCAGTGTACTTTTGGTTTCACAGAAGGCAAAGTGACGGGCCGAGGCCTCGAAACTCTTGCTGTTGAACTTCAAGGCTCCCAGTCGATACGCCGCAGAAGGCGCGCCTTCACTGTTCGGATAACGGCTCACCACTTCTTCATAGTAGGACTCCGCCACCTTCAGCTGATTCTGCTTCATGTAGCACTCACCAATTCGGAATAGGGCAAGCGGCACATGCCGACCTGAGGGGTAATTTTGCAGGTATTGGCCAAAGGATTGGGTGGCGATGGCAAACTCACTGCGCTCATACGACAGCGAGGCGAAGTCGAACAGATCTTCATCGGGACCCTTTGGTTTGGCCGGGACCGCAGGCGCTGGCGCAGGGCCGACCGGGATGGCCTTGGGGATGGGCCGTTCCTCTTCTTCCACGGGAATCGCACGAGGGATCTGCTGGCTAAGCAGAGTCGTGGCGCTGAACAGCAGCGAGGTGAGCACTAGGCGGGGCGACAGTTCGATGCAGCTCATCTCAATTTTTCGGGGCTACCGTTTCAGGCTTTTGCGTGGCGAAGGCAATGTTGTAAATCCCTGCCTTCTGGCAGGCGTTGAGCACATTGATGATGTATTGGAAATTGGCCACTTGATCACCACGCAGGATCACGGCTTGATCCTTGTAGATGGAGGTGATGTTTTTGAGTTTCACCAGCAGTTCGTCCTCCGTCAGGGTCTGTCCATTGACGATGATCTCGCCTGCCGATTTGATGTTGATAACGATCTCACCGACGTTGCGGATCTCCTCTTCCTTCTTCTCCTTTTCATCCGCTGCGGGCACGCTGATGTCCAATACCTGCTCGTTCTTCGCGTAGTGCGAGGTCACGGCAAAAAAGATCACCAGCAGGAACAGCACGTCCACCAGCGGCGCGAGCTGCATGGGCGTGGGTTCGATGGAATGCTGTTTGCGAAAGTTCATGGCAACAGAGTGAGGGCTGATTACATCGCCTGACCATCCGGGCCACGACCCGCGACCGCACGAGCCGCGCGTTTATACTGCACGGCGAGGAGTGCCATGAGATGCGTGGTGGCGGCTTCCATCTCACAAATGAGGCGGTTCACCTTGCCGCGAAAGATCGCATAAAAAATCAGGGCCGGAATGCCGATGACCAGACCCGAAGCGGTGCAGAGCAGGGCCTCCGACACACCCTGAGCCAGACCGAGCTGATTGGAGCCGCCATACTCTTTGCCCGAGATGGCGTGGAAGGTAGTGATCATCCCGAGCGTGGTGCCGAGCAGCCCGAGCATCGGTGCCACCGCTCCCACATCCCCGAGATAGGCGATGCGCGCCAGCAGCAGACTGGATTGGCGATTGCCCTCCGCTTCCGTGACTTCCTTCACTTCTTCAAAACTGGCTGTCGGATTGCGCGTGGCAAAGTCCAGCGTCTTTGCCGTGATGCGGGCGATGCACTCATTGCGGCGATTGCACACGGCCAGGAGACCCAGGTAATCTTGCTTCCGAATCAAAGCATCGGCCGAGTTCATGAAGGCATCGCTCACCACTGTGCCCTGACGAACGGTGAAGGTAAACAGGACGATCAAGAAGGCGGTGATCATCGAAAGCACAATCAATGGGTAGGCCATCACCCCGGTGCTCTTCACAAAGCCTTCCAACGTCAGCGCATTCGCAAAGGGATTCTCAGGCTCTTCCGCCGCAGGTGTCACGACCTGACCCGGCACTGAAATCGCGGGTGTCGGAGCCGTCTGAGCTTGCGCCACAGGAGTCATCCAGAAGAAAGAAAGCACCAGCAAAGCCAGGGCAGAGAGAATTTTTCGATGCATGAGGCGCGGAGTGTAGGCGTGAGCGGCGAGGTTGCAAGGAGGAGGCACAGTCTCTTAACCCTGTGAAATCAAACTACGTGAGCCACCGACAGACGCTCTCATTCAGACTGTATTCACTGAAAAAACTGCACTCAAACCAAGTGCATCCGCTTTCCAACCTCCTCACAAAGCCCCACAAACGTCCGCTCCGCCAAATTTAGAGGACGGCCTTTCAGGGAAGAGGTCACCCAACGGCGGCGCAACTTTGCCTTGGGCAAAGGCACTGGAATCAACTGCCCCGCCTCAATCTCCGACCGGGCAATCCACCGCGCGGCGATCGCGATCCCCAGCCCTAACTTGGCCAGTTCCTTGATCGCCTCACTGCTGCCCAGCTCGATGAAGTGCTGGAGTCTCACACCCTGTTTCAAAAAGAATTCCTGAATCAGGATGAAGTTCAGGCTGTTTCGACTGGAGACGATGAAGGTCTGACCCGAGGCATCCTTGATCTTGGGGGCCTTGCTCGCCCAAGGGTGCAGAGGCGAGACGAGGAATTCGAGTTCATCCTCAAAAATGCCATGGCACTCCAGACGCGACACATCCGCCGGACGCAGCGTCACGGCCAGATCGACTTCATTGTTGAGCAAACGCTCAATGGTCTGCGGCGTCTCTCCCGGCATGACCCGAATGTCATACTGGGGGAAGCTCTCTTTAAACTCACGAAACACGGTCGGCAGGATGAATTGAGACGCCGCAGGGGTGCAGCCAATGCTCAGCCGACCTCGCGGATTCTTATCCAGAGCACCCAAGGAGGCCCGCGCTTGGTTCATCGCCTGAAGAATGGTCTCTGCATACGGCAGCAGCTCACGACCGTGATGCGTGAGATGCACACTCTTTCCCTGCCGATGAAAAAGCTGACAGGCCAGATCGGTCTCAATCGCCTTGATGGCGTGACTAATGGCAGACTGGGTGAGGTGTAGCTCACGCCCCGCCTGAGTGAAACTGCCACTGCGAGCGAGGGAGATGAAAGCGCGAAGCTGTCGGGTATCGAGCGATTGGTCCATGAATGCAATTCATACATGATGTGAAAAACATTGCGCGTTGTTTCTGGATGAGATTGGCACGCTGGCACCCTCACTGCTGATGTGAATGGGAGTTATGCCAAAGTCAGTTCCCCTTTCCCCTCTCCCTCTCACCGGTGTCATCAAACCGGTCCGCATCGGGTTCATCCCGCTCGCCGACTGTGCACCGCTGCTGGTGGCCAAGGATCGGGAACTGTTTCGCAAACACGGAGTTAAGGTCGAACTCAGTTGTGAAGTCGGATGGGCCACCATCCGGGAGAAGCTGCTCTATGGACAGGTGGACGCTGCCCACGCCATCGCCGGGCTGGCGTTGGCCATGCGTCTGGGCCTGAGCACACTGCCCTCCCGCGTGGTGGCCCCATTCGTTTTTAATCTGCATGGCAACGCCATCACCCTGAGTCGTGATTTGTGGAACCGCGGTGTGCGGGATGCGGCGTCTCTGAAAAAACTCATCCGCAGCACCACCTCACGTCGCCTGACCTTCGGCATGGTGTCGCGTTACTCGTCGCATTATTTCATGCTGCGCCGCTGGCTGGCCACTGGCGGCATCGATGCCGATCAAGAGGTCCGAATCGTCGCCCTCCCGCCAACCCAAATGGCAGCCAACATCGCTGCAGGATTGATCGATGGTTACTGCGTCGGCGAGCCCTGGAACTCTGCGGCTGTGGCCAAGGGAACTGGCTGGGTGGTGGCCACCAGTGAAGACATCATTCCGAACCAACCGGAAAAGGTCCTGCTCTTCGCCGAAAACTTCATCGATCGTCACAGCGATCAGGCCCAGGCCATCCTCGCGGCCTTGAGTGAAGCCTGCGCCATCTGCGACAGCGATGACAACCGTGCTGAAGTCGCCCACACACTGGCGGAAAGTGGATTCTTCACCGGCTGCGAAAACATCTTGAAACGCTCTCTGGTCGGCCCCTTCGACTTTGGGACCGGAAAAACGATCAACGCCTCCAGCTTCCACATCTTCCACCGCCGCGAGGCCAACCTGCCCACTCACGAGCGCGGACGCTGGCTCGTCAGTGAGTTCATCAATCATGGACTGATCCTCCCCACGCAGCGTCCAGAGGCCACCGAGGCCATGCTCGAATGCTGGACCGCTGACTCCATTCCCCTTCCCCAAACAGCCGCCGCCACCAAGAAAACCAGCAAATCCACCCCACGCGCCAAACCCGCACTCGCATGAACCACCCCACCTCAAACATCTCCCGTCGCAGCCTCCTGCAACGCTCCACAGCTGTCGGTCTCGGCAGCCTCCTCACCGGCCTCCCCCAAGGCTGGGTCGGCTCTGCTTATGCCGATGACTCTCCTGAGATGCCAGACATCAAACTCGGCATCATCGCGCTCACCGACTGCTCCAGCATCATCATCGCTCACGAAAAAGGCCTCTTCAAAAAATACGGCATCAACTCGACCGTCAGCAAAGGAGCGAGCTGGGCAGCCATTCGTGACTCGCTCGTCAATGGTGACATCCAAGCCACCCACATGCTTCTCGGCATGCCCATCGCCAGCAGCATGGGACTTGGCGGTGCTCCGAAGAAGCCCATCATCGCCCCCTTCATTCTCAATCGAAACGGTCAGGCCATCACGCTTTCCAACACCTTCAAAGGCAAGGTAGCCGCCGACCCGAAAGCGCTGAAACCCTTTGTCGATGAAGCCAAAACCAAAGGCAATCCGCTGACCTTTGCCATGACCTTCCCGCCCGGCACCCACGCCATGTGGATGCGCTACTACCTCGCCGCCGGAGGCATCAATCCCGGTGATGCCGCAGGCGCGGGCGCGGACATCTCATTGATCACCGTTCCACCTCCCCAAATGGTGGCTAACATGAAGGTTGGCAAAATGGATGGCTTCTGTGTCGGTGAACCTTGGAACGCCAAGACCATCGTCGATGACATCGGTTACACCTCCATCGCCACCCAGGGCATCTGGAAAGATCACCCCGAAAAGGTCTGCGCTTTCACCGAAGAATTCGCCACCAAAAATCCCAAGACCGTCAAGGCTGTGATGAAGGCCCTTCATGAAGCCAGCGTCTGGCTCGACAAAATGGAAAACCGTGAGGAGCAGGCCAAGATCGTCAGCGCCGCGACCTACATCAACTGCCCCCCTGAAACCATCCTCGGGCGCCTCGTCGGCAAATACGACATGGGCGATGGACGCAAGATCCGCGACCCCGACTACATGATCTTCAGCGACCGCAACTGCAACTACCCTCAGGCCAAGTATGCGAAATGGTGGCTCACCCAACTTCGCCGCTGGGGCTTTGTCGAAGGCGCACCAGACTATGAAGGCGTCGCCAAACAAGTCATGCGCGCCGACCTTTATGAAGAGGCCATGAAGGAAATTGGTTACGTCCATGGCGGAGCCGATACCAAGGCCGAAACCCTCTTCGATGGAGTCACCTTTGACCCCACCGCCGACCTCGAAGCCTACGCCGCCTCCTTCGCGGTGAAGACCCTGAAGGCCTAACCATTGATGATTGAGGATTTACGATTTCCCAAAGCGCCCGGAACTCCCGTCTAGGCCATCGCAGGTCACCCAAATCATCAATCACAAATCATCAATCATAAATCCCCATGCACCTGATCCAACGCTACAAACTCGACGCCATCTTCCTGCCCATCGTGGCGATCTTGGTCTGTTGTCTTCTCTGGTATTTGATTGCCGGAAAATCCACGATCACGACGAAAAAAGATGATTGGGGCGACACGGTCAAAGTCACGAAACGCGAAGGCATCTCGGCGGATCTCCCCACTCCGGTGGAGACCTGGACGGCCAGTAAGCTCTACATCACAGAGCCTTTTGCGAAACGTGGCGAGTTGGATCAGGGCATCCTGCGATTCACCTGGATGTCACTGGTGCTGGTGGCGCAGGGTTACTTCTTGGCCCTCGTCATCGGCACCCCCATCGGCTTCTTCCTTGGCCTATCAAAGAAGTTCACCATGGCCTTTGATCCACTCATTCAAGTGCTTCGACCGGTCTCTCCACTCGCTTGGCTGCCCCTGGGCATGATTCTTTTCAGTGGTGTGAAAGTCGTCAACGGCGATGGCCGCACCACCTTTGGAGCCTCCGATGCCGCCGCGCTCTTCACCATCGCGATCTGCGCCATGTGGCCCACGGTTATGAACACCGCCGTCGGCGTCCGCGCCGTGCCCCAAGATTATTTGAATGTCGCGAAGGTACTCAAGCTCTCGAAAAACAAGACACTCTGGAAGGTGCTCGTCCCGGCGACTCTGCCCTACATGTTCACCGGCTTTCGCCTCAGCCTTGGCATCGCCTGGCTTGTCATTGTGGCGGTGGAAATGCTCACCGGCAGACCCGGCATTGGCGGCTTCCTCTGGCAGCAATACAACGCCAACAGCTACGCCCACATCATCCTCTGCATCCTCACCATCGGCGTCATCGGCTACGTGCTGGATCGCCTCATGAGTGTGATCGAAGCCCGCTTCAAGACAGCCTGATCGATTTATGATTTACGATTTACGATTTATGATTTGGCCGTGTGCGACGTTTCGTCGTGCTTCGTGTGGCGTTGAATATTCTGGTGAGTTCCTCAGCCTCTTGAAGCAGAGATTTCAAACGCTGATTCGGAAGCAACTTGGTGCGTTCTGCCAACTCGATCCAGAAGCTCGTCTCATCCGCTTCTTCGAGCACAATCGTGATCTTGTGAATGAAATCAGCATCGGACTTTGCGCGCAATGCAGCGCGGTAGTTCGCAGCCACCGAAGTGCCACTGCGAGCCATCTGTCCTCCCACCACCTTCCCCGCAGCAGTCGTGGGCAGCGCCTCCACCAATTTCAGAACTCGCACAGCAAAGTCCAGGGTCCGCTCCTTTAGCTCATGAGTCGTCATTGCCTGCGATTCCAAATCATAACTCATCAATCGTAAATCATAAATTTCGTATGCCGCTTATCGAAATCAAAGATGCTTCCAAAGGTTTTGGCCTACCCGGCGAACGCAGTGAAGTTTTAAAGAACATCAATCTCTCCGTCGAAGAAGGCGAATTCGTCGTCATCGTCGGCTACTCAGGATCGGGGAAATCGACTCTGATCAATCTGATCTCTGGTTTGGTGAAACCTGACACGGGTTCGGCCTCGATTGAAGGCAACCCCATCACGGAACCCGGACCTGATCGGGGGCTTGTGTTTCAAAATTACTCCTTGCTGCCATGGCTCACCGTTGAAGAAAACATCGCTCTCGCTGTCGATGAAGTTTTCAAAGACTGGAGCTCAGAACAACGCAAGGCACACATCGCCAAACACATCGCCATGGTGAAGCTAAGCCATGCGGCACACAAGCTGCCCAAAGAACTCTCCGGCGGCATGAGGCAGCGAGTCTCTGTCGCGCGCACCCTCGCCATGAATCCGAAAGTCCTGCTGATGGACGAACCTTTGAGCGCTCTCGATGCACTCACTCGCGCTCAGCTTCAGGATGAGATCGCTGACATTTGGCTCAACCACAAAACAACGGTGATCTGGATCACCAACGATCCTGATGAAGCCATCCTCGTCGCGGATCGAGTCATCCCTTTGTTGCCAACTTCGCCTGCGACTTTGGGTGAATCCATCGCCGTCAACATCCCCCGCCCTCGGGATCGCAAGGCCATCAATCACGACCCTGAATTCAAACGACTGCGCGCTCATTTGATTACCACGCTGCTGGATTCCAAAGGCAAAAACAAAGTCAAATCCAACCTCAAACTCGTGCTGCCTGACATCCTGCCAGAAGACGTGAACAGCATCAACAGCTTCGAGTTCTTCTCACGCAAAGGACCGAAACGCCGCAACGAAGTCAAACACGAAGAAGTGGAGGTGTCAGCATGAGTGTTCTGAATCCTAAAATGCTTGAGCTGGATCGCCTGTGGAAGATCTACGAGACGCCGAAAGGCCCAGCAACCATCGTTAAGAACTTCAATCTGAAACTGAAAGAGGGCGAATTCGCCACACTCATCGGCCACAGCGGCTGCGGAAAAAGCACCGTGCTCATGATGGTCGCAGGCCTCAGTGATCTCAGTCGTGGCAATATGATCCTGGCCGGTAAAGAGGCTGTCGGCCCAGGCCCAGATCGTGGCATCGTTTTCCAATCTCCCTGCCTGCTGCCCTGGATGACAGCCTTTGAAAACGTCATGCTCGGGGTCAATCAAGTTTACTTCACGGCGAGCAAACAAGAGCGGCGTCAAGTCGCTGAGTATTACCTGAGCATTGTCGGTCTCGGTGATGCCATGCACAAATACCCCGCCGCACTCTCACAAGGCATGAGACAACGCGTCGGCATCGCCCGCGCCTTCGCTTTGCAACCCAAGATGCTGCTGCTGGACGAGCCCTTTGGCATGTTGGATTCGCTGACTCGCTATGAACTCCAAGAGGTTCTGCTCGAACTCTGGCGGCGCAATCGAATCACGACACTCATGGTCACGCATGATGTCGATGAGGCCATCTTTCTGTCTGATCGCGTGATCATGATGACCGACGGCCCTGAAGCCGAAGTGGGTGACATTCTAAAAATCCCTTTCGAACGCCCGCGCAACCGCAAGCAGATCATGGAGGACCCACGCTACTACGAATTGCGTGAGCACCTCATCACCTTCCTCAACGACCGCTCGCACATCCGCCCCAGCCGCGAGCCTGAGTTCGTTCCCTCCCCCGACATGGCCGCCGAGATGGCCGCTCATGCGCTCCCCTTCCCTACAGCCGCCGCGTAGCCAACCCACAACATCAACACACACACTTGAGATGAAATACACCGCCTTGATCCTGCTCGCATCGGCATCCATCGCCCTCGCAGGCACCCCCACTGATAAACCGGCACCACCCGCGCCACCGCCCCCTCCAGGTTATGCACCGATCACTTTCTTCGACGGTAAGATAACCGTCGATGTGCAGGAAAAGATGCGGGCCGAAGTGCGGGAGAATAACTTTGACTTCAACAGCGCCATCAATGGCCCTCAAGACGCCTCATGGCTTCTGAATCGGTTTCGACTGGGCATCGGTTACAGCGTCACACCTTGGCTTAAACTTTATGTTCAAGGCCAAGATGTCCGCGAGATCGGCGGCAGTCGCCCGAATGAAATCGGCACTTTTGCGGCTGAGGGAGATGACACCTTTGACATCCTCAAAGCCTACGTCCAGGCCGGTGATCTCAAGAAAGGATTCAGCACCACGGTGGGGCGCCAGTTCCTCAGTTACGGCGATCAACGTCTCGTCGGCCCGCTCGAATGGCTGAATCAAGCACGCACCTTTGATGCCATCAAACTTCGTTACGCCAAACCGACTTGGTCCTTGGATATCTTCACCTCCAGCCCGGTCAACTTCAAAGATCACATGTGGAATCAATCCGACTTCCTCGACAACGATGAAGGCCGAAACTCCATCTTCAGCGGTGCCTACTTCTCGATGCCGACACTGGTCCCCTGGCACAGCACGACGGACTTTTATGCGTTCCACAAAATGGAAGACAAAACCTCCGCAGCCGCTGCCGCAGGTCCACCCCTCGGCTTTGCGGGCGACACAAATTTTTGGACGCTCGGCATGTTGATGAAGGGTGATCCCAAGAAGCTCAACGGCTTTGATTATGAAATGGAGATGGCTTATCAATTCGGCAAAGCCGCCGATCAAGATCTCTCCGCCTTCGCAGGTCATTACGGCGTTGGATACAACTGGCTCAAGAATCCGTGGAAACCACGAGTGGGCGTCCAATACAACTACGGCAGTGGCGATGAAAACCCCGCCGATGGCAACAACAACACCTTTCAAAACCTCTATCCTACGAACCATATGTTCTACGGTTACATGGACACCACGGGCTGGATCAACATGCACAATCCACAGCTAAACATCAGCTTCATGCCCACACCGAAGTTGAAGATCATGCTCGACTATCATCTCTACTGGATGGCCACAAATGATGATGCTTGGTATCGCGTGAATGGCACGACAACGGTGCGCCCGCTGAATGCAGCCTCACGGAGTGCGAGCAACTTCCGAGGCCAAGAATTCGACGTCACGGCGGTCTATAAACTGAATCCCCATGTGGCGCTACAAGCAGGCTATAGCCTCTTCGTCGCAGGCAGTTACCTGGCTGACACCGGTGCCAGCGATAACGCCCACTTTGGTTACCTCCAAGTGCAATTCGATTTCTAAGTCGTCCCTTTTAAACGCCGCCGCCCTGACTCATGAACAACGTGCCGATCATCCCTGAAAACGCTCCCTTCAATGCGGAGCAGCGCGCCTGGCTCAATGGCTTCCTCGCTGGAATGCTGAGCCGTGGAACCACGCCTGGGGGTCTCCCGACCAGTGCACCGGCAGAGAGCAAGCAGCCCTTGCTCATCGCCTTCGGCAGTCAGAGCGGAAATGCGGAAAGTTTGGCCAAGCGGCTGGCCAGGGAAGCGGCGGGTCGAGGTTTCGTAGCGCGCGCTGCAGGCCTCGATTCGCTGCAACCTGCCGACTTTGTCAAAAATCAAAACGTCATGCTCATCACCAGCACCTGGGGTGAGGGTGACATGCCAGACAATGCCATCTCATTCTGGGATACCCTGAATCAAAATGGCAGCAGCCCAAAGCTCGAAGGCGTGAAGTTCAGCGTTCTCGCGCTTGGCGACAAAAACTATGGCGAGACCTTTTGTCTTGCCGGCAAGAAACTGGATTTTCGTCTCGAAGAACTCGGCGCTCAGCGCATTGCAGAACGTGTGGATTGCGATGTCGAGTTTGATGATTTGGCCAAGCAGTGGTCAACAAATGTCTTCACCGCTTTGGTTGGAACGGGAGAGACTCAATCGTCACTCAGAACTCTCGAGGTCATTCCAGAAGAGACTGAAACGGGTTACAGCAAGAAGAATCCCTTTGCTGCCAAACTGCTCACCAACCTTGAGCTCAACACCCCAGCAAGCGCCAAAGACACCCGTCACATTGCCTTTTCACTCACAGGTTCCGGTTTGGAATACGAGGTGGGGGACGCCCTGGGAGTCTATGTGCAAAATTGCCCCGAGGTCGTGGACAGCATCATTAGCGCCTATCAATTCGATCCTCAGGCTGAGGCCGCATTGCCTGATTCTGGAACGGCTCCACTGCGCGAGGCTTTGCTGAAGCATTACGAAGTGCGTCATCTCGTTGGCAAGTCCCCCGATTCACCGATCCCCGTGGGCATGTTCATCGAAAGCCTGCGCAAACTTCAACCACGGCTATACTCCATCGCTTCCAGCCTCAAAGCCCATCCAGAAGAGGTCCATCTCTGTGTCAGTGCCGTGCGATATCAAACCGATGGCATTCAACACAAAGGCGTCGCCAGCACCTTCCTCGCAGACCGTCTCGCCGTCGGAGACACCACGGGCATCTTCTTTCATGCTGCCAAACACTTTCGCTTGCCGACCGACCGGACAAAACCCGTCATCATGGTCGGTCCTGGCACTGGCATTGCACCCTTCCGGGCTTTTTTAGAAGAACGCGAAGCCACTGGCAGCCCCGGCAAGAACTGGCTCTTTTTTGGGGACCAAAAGCGCGCCAGTGATTTCCTCTACCATGATCAAATCATTGGTTGGGTTCAAAAAGGTCTGCTCACAAGACTCGACACTGCCTTCAGCCGCGATCAGGAAGAAAAAATCTATGTCCAAACGCGGATGCTCCAAGCCGCCAGTGAACTCTGGCAATGGCTTGAAGAAGGTGCGCATTTTTATGTTTGTGGAGACGCCAAGCGCATGGCCAAAGACGTCGATGCAGCCCTGCATGAAGTCATTCTAACTGCTGGTGGAAAAACCACAGAAGAAGCCGTGGCCTACATCGCGGACATGAAGAAAAACAAACGCTATCAACGCGATGTTTATTAACCCCAAGGAGGCAACCATCATGAACACACTCACACCTCCACCCGCAGCGGCTGGCCAAGGTTTCTCCTCCGAGCAACAACGTTATCTTGAGGGTTTCTTCGCGGGCATTCAAGCAGGCGGCGTCAGCTTTGGTGACCTATCGGCAGCGCCTTCGACCACCTCACCGATTCAAGAGGGGCCATCACTGGATGACCTCACCAAAGAAGAGCGTATCAAACGTGAACTGCATCCCTTTGATGCCATCGAGCAGCTCGTCATGGATGCACGTTGGAATGCGAAACCGGAACCTGAGTCGGTCTTTCGATACAAATGGAACGGCCTGTTTTGGCTGAACCCGGTAAAGGATGGTTACATGTGCCGACTGCGCATTCCTGGCGGTGTGGTGAAGAGTTACCAACTTCGTGAATTGGCCGCGATCGCCAGTGAGCTAACGACGGGTTACATCCAGATCACCACACGGAACAATTTTCAAATTCGTCTGATCGAACCGAAAAACTGTCCCGAAGTGCTGCGACGCATTCAGTCCTGCGGCTTGCATTCCAAGGGTGCAGGTGCTGACAACATTCGTAATATCACGATGAATCCATGTGCGGGTTATGATCCATACGAGATCATCGACGTCCGCCCTCTGGTGAACGAACTGGCCACGCTGATCATCAGTTCCAAAGAGTTCTACGATCTGCCACGCAAATTCAACATCGCTTATGATGGCGGCGGTCTCATCTCTGCGGTTGAAGACACCAATGACATCGGTGCAAGTGCGGTAAAAATTGTCGAGAACAACGAAGGCATCGAACCCGGTGTTTATTTCCGCATCGCTCTTGGCGGTGTGACAGGACATCAAACGTTCGCCAGTGATTGGGGTGTGATCGTGAAGCCCGAGCAACTCAACGACATCATGGTCGCCCTGCTGCGCGTGTTTATCCAATTCGGTGATCGCACCAATCGCAAAAAGGCACGCTTCAAGTATATCATTGAAGACAAAGGTCTCGACGGTGTGCTCACCGAGACAGAAAAGCACCTCAAGTTCAAACTCACACGCCTCGCGCCTGACTCGCCGATTCAGGAGAAACGCAGCTTCTCTCAACAGGGTCACTCTCACGTCGGCACCTACCCTCAGAAACAAGAAGGCCTCGTGTATGTGGGTGCCACAGTTCCGGTCGGACAGATGACCGCCAAGCAACTCGATCGACTGGCGGATCTTGCCGACAGCTATGGCAGTGGCGAAGTGCGACTCACAGTCTGGCAGAACTTCATCATCCCAAACGTCAAAATGGCTTATGCAGCCACGCTGGCGAAGTCTTTGAAGAAGCTCGGTTTTCCCAGCGAAAGCTCGCACCTGCGCAATGGCTTCATCGCCTGCACAGGCAACAAATACTGCAAATTTGCGGCCAGCGACACCAAGGGCCACGCCATCGCCATGATGGACTACCTCGACAAACGAGTGAAACTTGATCAGCCCGTAAACGTCCACTTCACAGGCTGTGCCCACAGTTGCGCACAGCACTTCATGGGAGACATCGGTCTGCTCGGCACCAAAGTGAAATCCGAGAGTGGCGAAGGTTATCACATCACAGTCGGCGGTGGGTTTGGAGAGAATCGCAAGATTGGTCGCCAGATCTTCAGTGGTGTGCCCTTTGAGTCTCTCGGCAGCACGCTGGAAGCCATGTTAAAGGGGTATCTCAAAGGCCGACAAGCCACCGAGACCTTCCACAGTTTTTGCAATCGACACACCGTCGGTGAGTTGCAGGTGGCCTTTGATGCAGCCTTGTGAGCCATCTGTGAATCACGTTTTATGATTGATGATTTGGCCAATACCCTCGCCACAGAGTCTAACCACTCTTGGGAGAACTCGGGCAACCAATCATCCCTCCTTCGCAGCTTGTTTCTGGAGAACCTGCTCGAAGAACAACAGACACTTCGCACACCCGTCACACTTTTCTCCGAAGCCTACGATCAGTCCAGCCCAGCCACCCGTTTTTCGCATCTCATTCCCCTGAGCCAACCGCAACGCGGAGAGCAGTATTCCTTTGAGGTGGATTTGGATGCCTGCACAGGATGCAAAGCCTGTGTTGCCGCTTGTCACTCGCTCAATGGGCTGGATGACCAAGAAAGCTGGCGAGACATGGGCTTGCTCGTCGGCACCCGAACCAAACCATATGTGCAGACGGTCACGACGGCCTGTCATCACTGTGTGGATCCCGCCTGTGCAGAGGGCTGCCCCGTGCTGGCCTATGATAAAGACAGCATCACAGGCATCGTGCGTCATTTGGATGATCAATGCATCGGTTGCAGCTACTGCATTCTCAAATGCCCGTATGACGTTCCCAAGTTCAATCTCAAACGCGGCATCGTGCGCAAATGCGACATGTGCCAAGGAAGGCTCGCAGAAGGTGAAGCGCCGGCCTGCGTGCAAGCCTGCCCAAATGAGGCGATCAAGATCCGTCTCGTCAAAGTCGCCGATGTGCCCAATCAAGGCCAGATCATCACAGGTGCATTTGACAGCCACTACACACGACCCACGACTCGTTATCTGAGCAAACGCCCGCTGCCAGCTCACGCTCAACCAGCCGATGCAGCCCGCTTTGAAAAGGATCACGCGCACACACCGCTGTCCTGGATGCTTGTCATGACTCAGATGAGCGCCGGGGCATTTGTCTTCTGTGCGGCCGCGTTTTGGATGAATGCTCTCACCGTGACGCAGGTCGGCATCACCAGTGCGGTGGCTTTTGTGATGGGCTTCATCGGCATTCATCTGAGTCTGTTGCATCTCGGGCAGCCACTCAAAGCTTGGCGTGCTTTCATGGGCTGGAGAAAGTCTTGGTTATCGCGCGAAATCATCGCGTTCGGCGGATTCGCCGGGGCGGGTTCTGCGGCGATGGCCGCTTGGTGGTGGGGTGATTCAACGCTGATGAACCTTGCTCTCACTGGCACCGCCGCAGCTGGGGTCATGGCGGTGGTCACCTCGATCATGGTTTATGTGGACACCCATCGTGCTTATTGGTCTTTTCAACTCACGGCGGAGAAGTTTCTGGGCACCTTGGTGGTGCTTGGACTTGGTTTAAATGCATGTATTTGGGCTTGGTTAGACCACCCGCATTCAGGCACATGGATCACGGCAACGATTCTGTGCCTTTGGATCGTCTCACTCCGAGAACAGGCCTTGAATACTGAGGCGTTGGTGGATGAAAAAAGTCCCTGGCATCGCTCGGCACGAATCTTGGAGGAATTGCATCAAGGTCCACTTCTCGCTCGCCGTTTTCTTCTGGCTTTCTCGGGGATGGTTCTTCCACTGCTCATGGTCTGTGGTTTGAATGCACCGGTCCTCTTCACGATTTCAGTCGTGCTCATGTTTGCCAGTCAGGTGATTGAGCGAACCTACTTTTTCACGGCAGCAGCGGGCTCGCGAATGCCAGGGAACTGATCATGATGAACCTGCCTGCCCCCACTTTTCGAGAATGGACGGGACCGCTCACGGCGGATCTTGTGCGTGAACCCTCGCGCTTCGGATTGGGGCAGTTGCCCAGTCGGTTGCAACCCAACGGAACGGCGAAATCCATCTGTGGTTTTTGCTCCACGGGCTGTGGCTTGAAGCTGCATCTCAAAGATGGCGTGGCGATCAATGCGACGCCGGACCCCGACTATCCAGTGAACCTCGGTACCGCCTGCCCCAAAGGCTGGGAGGCCTTGACACCTCTGGATGCTTCCGATCGGGCTACGACTCCGCTGCTACACGGTCAGCCCATTGATTGGCCGACAGCCGCGCAAACTTTCCGCGAACGGATGAAGCGTGTGATCGATGCCCACGGAGCCGAATCGGTGGCTTTCATCAGCACTGGACAGATCATGTGTGAGGAGATGGCTCTGCTGGGCACGTTTGCTAAATTTGGCATGGGCATGATCCATGGCGATGGCAATACCCGGCAGTGCATGGCCACTGCGGTGACGGCCTACAAAGAGAGCTTTGGCTTTGATGCCCCACCGTTCACGTATGCGGACTTTGAAGAGAGTGACGTGATTGTCTTCATCGGTGCCAATCCATGCATCGCTCACCCCATCATGTGGCAGCGTGTGTTGCGGAACAAACGCAGTCCTGAGATCGTGGTGGTGGACCCGCGCACGACGGAAACGGCCATGGCAGCGACGCAACATTATGCGATCAAACCCAAAAGCGATCTCACCCTGCTGTATGGCATCGCCCATCTGATCCTTCGTGAAGGAGGCATTGATGCAGACTACATCGCTCATCACACCCAGGACTTTGACGCCTTTGCCGCCTTTGTTTCCACGTTTACTCCTGAACGAGTGGCTGCTGAAACCGGATTGAGCCTTGAGCAACTTGAGCGACTTGTCCAAACCATTGTCAAAGGCACCCCTCGCGTTTCATTTTGGTGGGCGATGGGCGTGAATCAAAGTCCCCAAGCCACGCGCACCGCTCAGGCGA
>JAIXVB010000118.1 GCA_027483245.1 Verrucomicrobiaceae bacterium
ACCGTTCACGTATGCGGACTTTGAAGAGAGTGACGTGATTGTCTTCATCGGTGCCAATCCATGCATTGCTCACCCCATCATGTGGCAGCGTGTGTTGCGGAACAAACGCAGTCCCGAGATCGTGGTGGTGGACCCGCGCACGACGGAAACGGCCATGGCAGCGACGCAGCATTATGCAATCAAACCCAAAAGCGATCTCACCCTGCTGTATGGCATCGCCCATCTGATCCTTCGTGAAGGGGGGATTGATGCAGACTACATTGCTCATCACACCCAGGACTTTGAAGCCTTTGCCGCCTTTGTTTCCACGTTTACTCCTGAACGAGTGGCAGCTGAAACGGGATTGAGCCTTGAGCAACTTGAGCGACTTGTCCAAACCATTGTCAAAGGCACCCCTCGCGTTTCATTTTGGTGGACGATGGGCGTGAATCAAAGTCACCAAGCCACGCGCACTGCTCAGGCGATCATCAACTTGGCCTTGATGACAGGCAACATCGGCAAACCCGGGACCGGAGCGAACTCCATCACCGGTCAGTGCAATGCGATGGGGTCACGACTTTTTTCAAACACCACCAACCTCATTGGCGGACACGATTTTCGGAATGCTGAACATCGAGCCAAAGTGGCCAATGCACTGCGCATCCCCGTGGAGCGTATTCCTGATCAACCGAGTCTCGCGTATGATCAGATCCTGGAAGCTGTGGAATCAGGAAAGATCAAGGCGCTGTGGATCATCGCCACCAATCCAAGCCACTCATGGATCAGTCAAAATCGATTCAAGGAGCTGCTCCAAAAGCTCGATTTTCTGGTCGTGCAGGACATGTATCCGACCAGTGAGACAGCGCAGCACGCGCACCTTTTTTTACCCGCTGCGGCCTGGGGTGAAAAGGAAGGCACTTTCATCAACTCGGAGCGGCGCATTGGTCTCAGTCGTCAGGTGCGGCGCGCACCAGGGCAGGCGCTGAGTGACTTCCGCATCTTTCGTTTGCTGGCGGAGGCCTGGGGTGTTGGCGAGCTTTTTCAAGAGTGGACGAGTCCTGCTGCGGCCTTTCAGATCCTGAAACGTGTCAGCCAAAATCAGCCCTGCGATATCACGGGCATCGAAGATCATGGGATGCTGGAACGCTGTGGTGGCGTGCAGTGGCCGCTGCACGAGAGTCCATCGGATAAATCGGAAATTCGCAATTCAGAACGTCGGCTCTTTGAGGACGGACGGTTCTTCACTCCAAATCAGCGCGCACGTTTTGTCTTTGATCCACCCGAGGCGTCGCCGGAGATGCCAGATGCCGATTACCCATTGATCTTGCTCACTGGGCGCGGCACTTCTGCCCAGTGGCACACCGAGACACGGACCTCAAAGTCTGCCGTCTTGAGAATGATGGCCCCGAGTGAGCTTCTGCTCGATATCCATCCTGAAGACGCAGCCACACTGGGAATTGCGGATGGTCAACCCGTGGAAGTCAGCTCACGACGCGGCTCCTTAACCTGTCGTTCCCGCGTCAGTCTGTGTGTAAAACCTGGGGAGGTTTTTCTGCCGATGCATGATGCACGCGTGAACCAACTCACGCATTGGAGCGTGGATCCCCACAGCCGTCAGCCTAACTACAAACATTGTTCTGTGAAGATCCGCCATGCGCACCCCTAGTGAGTGATGGCTCACAATCGCATAGGCAAACATCGCTCGACCTTAAGTCATCAAAGTTTAACGTCTCTGAGCTTGCCCTGGCCTGTGAAATGAGGCACAAGCGGTGACCGTGATCACCGAAATTTCCAGACTGCAAGGTGCCCTATGGGGCCAATTTGTTGGCGATGCCGCCGCACTGGGGACCCATTGGATTTACAATTTGGAGGATCTCGCCAAGAAGTATCCAAAGGGAATTCATGGCTTCGAAAAGCCTCTCGCCGGTCATTATCACGAAGGCAAAGAATCCGGTGATCAGACGCATTATGGAGACGCTTCACTATTGCTTTTGGAATCGCTGGCTGCCTGCGGGGGACGTTTTCGTGAGAATGATTTCGGGATGCGCTTTGAAGGCTACTTTAACAGTCCCATGTGCCGCAGTTACAAGGATCATGCGACCCGTGAGACGCTGGCCAATCTGCAACGAAACCCTGGTCAGTTTCAAAACGGAGCCGATGATGATCAGTTGGCAACGGTGAGTCGGCTGTCCCCCGTGGTGGTGGCGTATCAAAAGGATGATTTCATCAGCACCGCAGATGCCATTCGCAGACTGACGCTGGTCACTCAAAATCACCCCACGGCGCTGGCCTGCGCGACGGCCCATGCTTTGCTCCTGAGAATACTGCTAAAGGGCGTTTCGTTTCGTGATGCCTTTGAGCAAACACGGAAATCACGTGAGGTAAGTTGTGATGGCTCGGACTACATCGAGTTTGCTTACATGTTGCGTGAATTGGATGTGGTCACGGCGACCGGGAGATTTGGTCAAAGCTGCCCACTTCCTCAGAGTTTCCCTTCCGCACTGCACGCTGCCTGGAGACATTCAGACTCGTTTGAAGATGCCGTCTTGAACACGGTCAAGGCAGGCGGAGACAATGCTGGCAGAGCGAGCATGGTGGGTGCCTGGATGGGCGCTGTGCTTGGGGTGGAGGGCATTCCAACCGCTTGGCTGGAAAAGCTGACCGCCCGTGATCGAATCGCCAAAGCGATGGATCAGTTGTTCACGAAATTTGACGAACAAAAGGGATCTTGACCTCGGCACGCAGCGCTCCAGTCTCGCTCTCTATGCGTTACGCGATCTGCAACGAGACCTACCCCAACTGGCCTTTTGAGAAAGTGTGTGAGGATGCGGCAGCGGCCGGTTATCACGCCCTTGAATTGGCTCCTTTCACGCTGAAAGACGACCCGCGCGATCTGACCGAAGCCGATGCGCTGCGACTGAGCCACATTGCCTCCTCGTTCGGGCTGGAAATCCTGGGGCTGCATTGGCTACTGACAAAGCCGACTTGGTTTCACATCACGACTCCCGATGTCCAGCAACGCAGAGAAACAGCGAAGTTTGGTCAGCACCTCGCACGCATGTGTGCGATGACCGGTGGGCGCATTATGGTCTGGGGCAGCCCGAAGGCGCGGACCACGCTTCCCGAATGGAAGTATGAGGATGCCTTTCAGCGCGCGGCTGAGACCGTACGAACCGTGGCTGAAGAAGCAGGGAAGTACGGCGTCGTCATCGCCATGGAACCCTTGGGGAAAAAGGAAACGAATTTCCTCAACACCGCCGAAGAGACGATTCGTCTGTGTCAGTTGGTCGATCATCCGAGCTGCAAACTGCACCTGGATGTGAAAGCCATGAGCGATGAGTCGAAGTCCATCCCCGACATCATTCGCGACAGCAAAGACTGGTTTGTGCACTTCCATGCCAATGACCCCAATCTCCTCGGGCCAGGCATGGGCGAGGTGAAATATGAACCGATCATCGCCGCTCTTCGTGAGGTGGATTATCAGGGCTTCTTGTCGGTGGAGGTGTTTGATTACACACCAGGTCCCCAGCACATCGCCCGTGAAAGCATCCGCTTTCTGAAGGAACAACTGGCCTAAAACACTCATTTCGCGCGCCCGACAAATGCCCTCGAACTTTCAGAGATATCGCGGGTTTTTGAAAGTTGGACGACGAATATCCGCAGGTGTTATTTGACGCCGGAATGTGGGTGCGCCACGTAATTAGCAGTAAATACTGGGCATCTGCTGGGATGCCTGACTCATCATGAAAACTCCCCCCACCGACGCTTCAACTCCGCTTTTCCCATTCGATCTCATTCGTGCAGATCTCGTGGATGTGGAGCAGGCGATCCGTGATCAGGCACGCGCGTTCGACCCTGCAGTGGAAGGTTATGTGAGTTATGTCTGTCAGGCAGCTGGCAAGCGCATCCGTCCAGCACTGGCTCTGATGGCCGGTGGTGCCACGGGGGGCAAGACTGCTCACCACACACGGCTCTCCGTGATCTTAGAAATGGTGCACATCGCGTCTCTCGTCCACGACGACATCATGGATGGTGCAGAGACACGCCGCGGACTGCCCACGGCTGTGGCCAAGTGGGGTAGCTCCCTGAGCGTGCTGCTTGGAGATGCCATCTTCGCCTACGCTCTAGAACTCGCGACTGACTTTGATGATGCGCAGGTCTGCCGCAGCATCGCCAAAGCTTCGCGTGACGTTTGCAGTGGTGAAATTTTCCAAACGCAGCGGCGTTTTGATCTGAATCTGTCTGTGGCAGATTATTTGCGCATGATTGAGATGAAAACCGCAGCGCTCTTCGCAGCGGCAGCCGGTCTCGGCGCACGTCTCAATGGAGTCTCTGAGCAGGTGGAACAGGCCATGCACAGCTACGGCATGAAGCTGGGCACCGTGTATCAAATTTACGACGATTGCCTGGATCTGGTGGGTGATGAAAAAAAGGTCGGCAAGACCCTGCGGACTGATTTGGCTCGCGGCAAGCTGACCTTGCCGATCCTCTATTTGTTGATGGATGCCACCGATGCCCAGAAACAAAAGCTCAACAAGATGCTGCTCAAGGGCGAGCCGATGGATACCAGTATCCTGGCGGGCATCGCTGACTATGAAGGTGCCATCGAGCGTGCCGTGAACTTCGCTCAGAACATGCTCAAAGAGGCACGCGACGAACTGATCTGTCTCGACGAGACCCCTTACAAGAAGGCCTTTGAAGACATCGCGAGTTACCTGCACGCTCTGCTCGACAATTGCCGCGCGGTTTAAAACCACGCGACAACCTCCACTCCGTTTATAGGGCTGTGGCGCGTTCGATGCGCTTCAGGGTGCTCGCCTGACCGATCAAATGCGCAATCGTGGTCACACCAGGACCGCGTGATTGACCACTGAGGGCAAAGCGGAGCAAGGGCATCAAAGCTCCTGGTTTGACGCTGAGTGTTTTGGCCGCTTCCTCAACCGCTGTTTGAACGCTGGCTTCGGTCCATTCCGTCTGAGTCGCCAGGGCAGAAGCAGCCGCTTGAAGCAGGGCCACGTTTTCAGGTTTGGCCTTGAGTTTCGTAACCACATCCGCCTCGAAGACATAATCTTCACGGAAGAAATAGTGCACCCAGGATGGAATCTCGGTCAGCAGGCTGACCTTTTCCTTCACGCTGTAAACCGCCGCAGCCGCCACCGCTTCATCGGTGATGACGAGGCCTTCTTTTTCCAGGAAAGGACGAGCGACCGCAAACAGTGCTTCGGGGCTGAGCTCACGCAGATACTGCGCGTTGAACCAGCTGCACTTGGCCATGTCAAAGCGGGCATTCGAGCTGTGAATCTCACTCGGTTCAAAGAGGGCCACCAATGCCTCGCGACTCAACTTTTCGACATCGGCACGCGGTGTCCAGCCGAGCATGCAGAGGTAATTGAAGACGGCGTCTGGCAGGAACCCTCCGTTCATGTAGCTCTTTTCAATCGCACTACCTTCGTCTCGTTTGCTCATCTTGGAGCCATCACTGTTCAGGATGAGCGGGATGTGCGCGTAGGTGGGAGGCGTGGCACCGAAAGCGTTGAAGAGGTCGATGTGTTTCCACGTGTTCGACAAATGATCCTCGCCACGAAACACGTGGGTCATCTTCATTTCGATGTCATCGACGACATTGACGAAATGGAAGATGTAGCTGCCGTCTGGGCGACGCAGCGTCATATCAGGCTCCTCGGTCGGAGCAAAGGTGACATCACCACACACGAGATCATTCACCGTGATGGCGGTGCGGCTAAATTTGAAACGGACCGCGCCATTGTCCTCCACGTAAGTGCGCCCATCGGCCTCCAGACGAGCCAAATAGGCGTCGTAGATGGATTTGCGCTGGCTTTGGAAATACGGGCCATAGGAGCCACCGGCATCCGGGCCTTCATCCCAGTCCAGGCCCATCCAGCGCAGTCCTTTTAGAATGCCCTGCGCGGCTTCTTCGGTGTTGCGAGCGCCATCGGTATCTTCAATGCGCAGGATGAACGTGCCGCCGAATTTGCGGGCAAACAGCCAATTGAACAGAGCAGTGCGGCCACCGCCGACATGCAGGTCACCGGTGGGGGAGGGAGCGAAGCGAACACGGATCATGGGGGCGGATGGCGTAGATCAGAATCACGCTTTTGGAAAGCGGGAGTTTTACCACTGAAGGAGGCCTCATAGCTCCCTCAAGCCTGCTGCTGTGCCTTTTCCCACTGCTGACGGTAATGATCCAGGCGTTCCTTGATTCGCCCCTCCAGACCATTGGTGGTGGGCTCATAGTATTGCCGCCCGCCTTCGAGACACCGCTGCGGCACAAATCCACCCTCGAAGTCATGCGGATATAGGTAACCCTCCCCATGGCCAAACTGCTTGGCACCCTGGTAATGACTGTCGCGCAGGTGCTTGGGCACAGGCAGTGTGCGGCCCTTTTTTACATCTTCCAGCGCCGCATTGATGGCCATGTAGGCGCGATTGCTCTTCGGAGCGGTGGCGATGTAGATGACCGCATGAGCCAGGATGATGCGCGCCTCTGGCATGCCGATGACCTCGACCGCCTGCTGGGCAGTCACCGCCACGCGCAGCGCGTTGCTGTCAGCCATGCCCACATCTTCACTGGCAGCGATGACAATGCGCCGCGCGATGAACCGGATGTCTTCCCCCGCGTAGAGCATTTTGGCCAACCAGTAGATGGCGGCGTCAGGATCGGAGGCACGCATGGATTTGATGAAGGCGCTGGCCGTGTCGTAGTGGGCATCCCCATCGCCATCATAGACCACGGTCTTTTGCTGCACGGACTCTTCGGCCGCCTGGAGATCGATCGTAATCCGCTGATCCGCATCTGGCACCGAGGATAAAACGGCCAACTCCAACGCATTCAGACATTTGCGTGCATCGCCATCTGCAATCGTCGCCAGATGCAAACTCGCCTCCGCCGTCAATTGCGCGTTCCATTTCCCCAAACCACGCTCCTGATCCACCAGCGCGCGCTGCATCAGGGTCTGGAGATCCTCGATGCCCAGGGGCTCCAAGGTGAAGACCTGAGATCGACTGACCAGCGGGCTGTTCACATAAAAGAACGGATTGTGAGTGGTCGCGCCGATGAAACGCAGCGTGCCTCGTTCCAGGTGAGGCAGCAGCACATCCTGCTGGGCTTTATTAAAACGATGGATCTCATCGACAAAGAGCACGGTCCCCTGCCCCGTTAGCTTGCGCAGCTTGGAGGCAGCTTCGGCTTCTTTGCGAATGTCTGCCACGCTGCTCTCCACCCCACTGAGGGTCACAAATCGTGCCCGTGTCTCCTGACTGATGATGTGAGCCAGCGTGGTCTTGCCCACTCCCGGGGGGCCATACAAAATGATCGAAGAGAACCGATCCGCCTGCACGGCCCGACGCAAAAGCTTACCCTCTCCCAAGATGTGCCGCTGTCCGGTGTATTCGGAGAGCGTCTGAGGCCGCATGCGCGAGGCCAGAGGCGCATCCAGATCGACCTCGATCACGGGCGCGGCGCTGGCAGCAGGGTCTTGGAAAAGGTCATCGCTCATGCAGGGGATCTAGGAGAGTCAGTGGGGCGCGGTCAAGGTGGGAAGCTGACAGACTGTGGATGCTGCCTTTTGCGCCTGTCTTCTTGACCCCTCAACCGTCCCCGCCTAACGCATGAGCCATGAAACTCTCCAAAAAAGCCGAGTATGCCATGCGCGCCCTGCTGGCCATGGCACGCACGCCGGAGATCGGGACGTTTGCGATTCAAGACCTCGCCAAATCGGAACGCATTCCGCTGAAGTTTCTCGAGCAAATCCTGCTGGTTCTGAAAAACGGCGGTCTCCTGCGCAGCAAGCGCGGTGTGGGTGGGGGTTACCAATTTCAAAAGACCCCTGCACGAATCACCCTGGGAGAGATTGTGACGTTGATCGATGGTGCCTTTGAGCCCTTCTCCTGCTCCACGAGCTCAGGAACCGCCTGCGAATGCGGCATCCCTGGAGGTTGTGAGTTGGGACGAACCTTCGAAATCCTCCGTCAAGATGTCACAAACTGGATGAACAGCATCACCCTGTTGCACGTTTTGGAACGAGAGAAACGCGCCTCTGTCTCCTTTGACATCTGAGTCCGACTCAGAGGAATTGGCTGAGATCCGTCTTCTCACTGCTGCCAACGATCACATAGACACACTTCCGGCAGGTCCAATGCGCGACGGGATAACCTGCCTGCCGCTCCGTGCCTTCAGGCCTGGGCACGTCCGGCATACTTTCCAGATCAGCGCGATCAATGACAAAAAGATGGGCTTCCTGATCTCCACGTCCAAAGCAGACCATGGTTACTTTGCAGCCTCGCCAGGTCACAATCCGGCACCCCATGGGATGCGCTGATTTCATGCCCGACTGCAAGGCATAGGGTTTCGGTGCCCGATGTTCGCCGAGCCAAGTGCTGACGTTGCTGATTTCACCCGATTGATGATCCAGAGGAACGCCCTCCGACTTGATCCGATCAAACATGCCCACGATGTCTGTTTGAAACTCGGCAAGCGTCGCAACCCTGGCGGTTTGAGTCGGCGTCTGGAAAAGGAAGGCCGATACACCGAGCAACACGACGGCAGCCGCGGCAAGCCAAGGCAAACGCTGCCAGCGTGGCAGCTCGGTGGAGCTAACCTTGGCTGCGGCCAAAATCTCAGCACGCAGGCTCTCAGGCACCGCCATCTGGCGAACATGAGCTCCCAGAGCCGCATCAAAAGCCTGCTCTTCCTGAAACCAAGCGGCGAGATGGGGCCTCTGAGGCAGCTTCTCCAGGGCTTCACTCATCAGAGCATCGTCCGAGTCCTGCCCGTGGGGACGGCAAGCACTCAGACGGAGTTGGAGTTCGGTATCATCCATGGCGGCGGGGACGGGCGTGGGTTTGTTCAAATGGGATCACATTGCTGGAGGCGGCAGCCTTTTCAGCCGTCGCAAGCTGTTTGCGAAGCTGAGCTTTGCCGCGTGAGAGGCGTGACATGACCGTGCCGATGGGCACGTTGAGGATTTCGGCGATTTCTTGATAGCTGTGCTGCTGGAGATAAAACAGCATCAACGGGGCACGGTAAGTTTCATCCAGCCGCCCCAGAGCATCGAGAGCGGATTGACTGTCCATTTCTTCCACCGCTCTGGGCGCGATGCTGGGCAACTCAGCTTCGACATCGCTGATTTCGTGATGCGGAAAACGCACCTCACGACGCTGCCCCGAAAGGAATTCGCGATAAAGCGTGGTGAAAAGCCAAGTCTTCGATTTGCTGCGGTCGCGCAACTGGAAACCGCGTGTGGCCCAGCGGAGGAACGTCTGCTGGGTGAGATCCGCCGCATCCGCCTCGCGCTGAGA
>JAIXVB010000279.1 GCA_027483245.1 Verrucomicrobiaceae bacterium
ACCAAGGATAGGCCTATACCCCATAGCCAGAGCTGTGCGCGCAAGCGGAGGGTGCGGTGGAAAAACTTTTTGTTATGCACCTCAAGCCCATCCTCACCGAATCCAACGCACTCGACCACTCGACCTACGATCTGGAAGAAAAGAAAAGGATTAACCAATTCGACATCCAGCCTCATCCCCATGCTGAGCATGAGAAGACGACGCACCAAGAGCTGGAGTCAGCCACGATGGAAATCGGCGCGGATCAGCACAAGTCGCTGGGTGTCTTGGACGGTGTGAAGAGCCTGTTCTTGTGGCTCGACACACCCGAGGAGCGCCTGCGCAAAGATAACCCTCATAAGGCCCCTCAAATCGACCTTTCAGAGCCTGGGCTGTGAGGTTCAACTCAGAACAGACTCACACCAACTCCGGCATGGCCTGCCAACCATCGACCAGGAACTGAGGACGGCCGGTGAGGTCGTTGAGAGTCACTTTGTGCGGGTCGATGCCCATGAACTGATAGAGTGAGGCAAAGACCTCTCCGAAGTGCACACCACGCTCCGTGGGCTCGCCACCGAGACGATCCGTCGCACCGATGACTTGGCCTGTTTTAAATCCGCCACCTGCGAGCAGGGCACCGCCGACACGCGGCCAGTGATCGCGCCCGCCCTGAGCATTCACGGTGGGGGTGCGACCAAACTCACCCCAGGCCACAACGGCCACGTCTTTATCCAGACCGCGATCATGCAGATCCTGAACGAGCGCGCTCATGCCCTGATCAAACAACGGCAGATGACGCAGCAACTGCGGGTAGTTGTTGTCGTGAAAATCCCAGCGACCGAAGTTCAGCGTCACCACACGCGCACCAGCTTCGACGAGACGTCGTGCCATGAGGAAGTGCTCGAGATTGAGTGGGGCACCATCGCCATAATTCTTGGCGTCGCCCTTACCATAGCGCTCGCGAATTTTCGGAGATTCCTTTTCCAGGTCCATGGCGTCAAGCAGCTTGCTGGAGGTGAGGACGTTGAAAGCCTGTTGGTTAAACGAATCCATGCCTTCGACCAAACCCGAGTGATCCAGATCACGGCGGAATTTGTCAAAACCTGTCAGCAGTGCCCGGCGATCATCCAGACGAGCCATGGAGATGTTGTTGAGCTTCAAATCTTCAACGCCCGCGCCATTCGGACGGAAGGCAGAATGCGAAGGCCCGAGATACCCCGGATGCCCGGGTGAACCATAGGGCGGGTGACCCGCCTTCGGTGCGAGGCCAACAAAGGCGGGCATCGCAGGATCCGCCTGACCTTTCAAGCGAGAGACCACCGCGCCAAAGGAGGGATGATCCGCCTGACGTCCCGTGGGGGCAGCTCCACCGGCGGGATTCGGCGCACGTCCGGTGTAGCAAATGAAGGAATCATGCGCCCCGGTGGGGGAGCCATACATGCTGCGGATGGGGACCAGTTTGTCCATCATCTTGGCGAGACGCGGCGCGTGCTCGGAGATCTGGATGCCTGCGACGTTTGTCGAAATCGGTTTGTAAGGGCCGCGAATCTCCAGAGGCGCGTCCATTTTCAAATCCCACATGTCCTGATGCGGCGGCGCACCACAGAGGTAGATCATAATGATCGACTTGTAGCTGCGACCCGTCTTGGCCTCCACTTCGGCTTTCAAAAGATCCGGCAGAGACAATCCGCCCATGGCCAGACCGCCAATGCGCAGGAAATCACGACGCGAGTAGCCATCGCAAAGTTTGCCGTGGGGAGAGCCGGAGAGAGTGAGCATGAGTGGAACCTACGGTCGGTGGTGCAGGTTTCTTGCCAGCAGGCGGTGCAAATCCAGTCCAGAGCGCGCCTAGCCATGACTGGGGGCCTTGCAGTGTCTGGGGGTTGAGGGCATGATGAAGCCATGTCTGATTCTCTCACTGCCGACATCTCCCTCCTTGGCCGCTCTGAACACCGTCTGCCCGCTTCGCCAGACGAAGCCACACTCGAGACCTTCCCCAATCGCACCCTGGGGCGCAACTACACAATCCATCTCAGCGCGCCTGATTTCAGCTCCCTCTGCCCGGTCACCGGTCAGCCAGACGCTGCGCATGTGGAGATCCTTTACATCCCTGACGCGCGCTGTGTGGAAACGAAGTCGCTGAAGTTCTACTTGGCCAGCTTCCGCAACCACGCCTCATTCAATGAAGTCATCGTCAACCGAATCCTGGATGATCTGGTGAAAGCCTGCGAACCGAAACAAGCGATCGTTCGTGGTCGCTTCGTGCCACGTGGTGGCATTCAATTGACCTGCGAAGCCCGCTACCCCAATCGCGAAGTGCCGCTGGAATGGCCCGCTGCGAAAATCACGAAAGGCGACTGATTCAAGCGGGTCGCGACGCGGAAGGCGGGTGATTGGCCCTTCTAGCGAGCAGCGACCCATCCCTCTGAACTTTTGGTTATGAAAACTCTCATTCTCCTCAGTGGCGGCATGGACTCCACCGCAGCGCTCTACTGGGCCATGAAGCACCATGAAGTCGTGGGAGCGGTCAGCTTTGATTATGGTTCCAAGCACAACGCCCGTGAGATCACCCTCGCCGTGTGGCATTGCCTGCAACTGGGAATCCCCCATGACACCGTGGAGCTGCCCTTTGTGAATGAGCTGTTCGCCTCGGACCTGCTGAAGAGTGGGGGAGACATCCCAGAGGGCCATTATGCGGCGGAAAACATGAAGCGCACGGTGGTGCCGTTTCGCAATGGCGTCATGCTCGCCATCGCCTGCGGCCTCGCGGAATCCCGCGAGGCCGAGGGACTGGTCATCGCGGCGCATTCCGGTGATCACGCCATTTATCCTGACTGCCGTGAACCCTTCATGAAGGCCATCGGCGAAGCCATGCGTGAGGGCACCTATGCGAAGATCGAGCTGCTCCGGCCCTTCATCGACCTGGATAAAACAGGCATCGCCCGGCTCGGTCATGAGCTCGGCGTGGACTTTGGCAAGACGTGGAGCTGCTACAAAGGCGGCGATCTCCACTGCGGGCTCTGCGGCACCTGTGTGGAGCGCCGAGAAGCCTTCATTCAATCAGGTCTTGTCGATCCAACGGTCTATGAGGTGACGGGGGACTTGCCCCCCGCACCTTGAGCGAATCTTAAACGTGAGATCAGTTGGCCGGGGTCGGCGTCGCGGGTGTGGGAGCCACCGGCACGCCTTGTTTGATCTCTTCAATCGGCACCAGCGTGGGTGAAGCCGGGATCGCAGGCAGCGTGGTGGTGGTCGATGTGCCAGCGGCAGGCGTGGCAGCAGGCGCATTTGGATCGCCAGCAGGCAGAGTGCTCACGGCATCCGCAGCGGCCGAGGCTTCCGCGGCTTTTTTCTTGGCGTTGGCCAGCTTCTCTGCGTTGGCTTTGGCCTTGGCGTTCGATTGTTTCATGTAGGTGGCGTAGTCAGGACCGGAGCCGACAATCGTCACCAGTGTGCCCACCGACACACTGCGGAAAATCGTTCCGGCAAACTTCGACGGCAGGCGAATGCAACCATGGGAAGCGCGGCGACCCGGACGCGGAATCGGGCCGATGTGCATGCCCACGCCATCCCCAGTGAGACGCATGAAGTAGGTCATCTTGGCCGCTTCAAAACGTCCGCCGGGAGGCAGCAGATCACGGCCTTGTTTGAAGTCGGAGTTCACCAGCTTGCCATTGGCATCGTAGCCCTTGCCATAGAGGTTGGAGACTTTGTCAGCGATCTTTTCCAGGATCTTGAACTCGCCGGTGGGTGTCGGGAAACTCGTGATGCCCGTGGCCACATAGGTCCAGCCGATCTGGTCTTCTCCATTGTACAGATACGCCTTCTGTTCATCCACATTGATCTTGATGGAGGTGATGCTCTTGCCTTCACCCGTCCATTCAAAGAGGCCCGTCGGCTTCTTCGCGGGCTCCACAGGCGGCGGTGGGGCAGGAGGGGGGCTTTTGCACGCAGAGAGCCAGAGGGCAGCACCCAAGAGGGTAAGTTGCGCCGTGAGACGCAGGAGGCGGGTCGAGGACATGGTTTGACGAATACTACCCGCTTCTCCTCGCGGCTCAAGGCTCAGCGTGATTTCTCTAGAATTTCGAGCAATTCGCCCGGCTGCGCCACCAGATGGTCCGCGCCGTTTTCCTGCAATTCAGCCACCGACCGGAATCCCCAGGTGACTCCGATGGCCAGCATGCCGGTGTTTTTGGCAAACTGCATGTCGATCCCCGAATCCCCCACATAGGCGCATTCAGCGGGCTGCAAACCAAGAATCGCCGCCGCCTCCAGGCCCCCAGCCGCATCCGGCTTACGTGCCACCTCCTCACGCTGCCCCAAGATGAAATCAAAGCAGTCAGCGCCGAAGAAGTGCTCACTCATCGGCACGGTGAAGCGGTGCGCTTTGTTCGAGATGACCCCGATCTTCAGCCCACGTGCCTTCAGCTCCGCCAGGGTCTCGACGATGCCCGCATAAGGCCGGGTCTGGTTCTGCCAGAGCAGGTCGTAATGAGCGCGGTATTCCTCCACGCAGCTGTGAATCAGCGCCGGTTCACGAGCCGACTCCGGCAGCGCACGCTCCACCAGTTTCTCCATGCCATCTCCGACCATCTGCTTGAAAATCTCCACCTCACACCTCGGGTAACCGCGAGCACTCAGCATCCGATTGATCGACTCCGCGATGTCTGCCAGGGAGTCGATGAGCGTGCCGTCGAGGTCGAAGATGAAAGCTTTGAGCATCCTCTGTGATGGCGCGGGATCGCCACGACTGCAACTGAGGCGAAAAAACTTCCCCGTCGTGATTGACCGACCTGCGCGTCATCTGTCAGCATCGCACCTGTCATGAATCGCGCTTCTCTCTCTTTCATCTTCGCCGCCCTCACCACCACCGCCATCGCCGGGGACAATCACTGGGTCTATTTCGGCTGCTACACCAACGCCAAATCGGGCAGCAAGGGCATCTACGTTTCCAAATTCAACACCGCCACGGGCGAGCTCAGCGCCCCTGAATTGGCCGCTGAAACCGGCAGCCCCAGCTTCCTGGCCATTCACCCTTCCAAACAATACCTCTACGCCGTCGGCGAGATCAGCGGCCCCGACAAAAAAGCCGGGGGCGTCAGTGCCTTTGGCATCTCCAAGGCCGATGGCAAACTCAACCTGATCAATCAAGTCTCCTCCGTCGGTGCCGGTCCCTGCCACGTCTCGGTCGATCAAACCGGTCAAATGGCCATGATCGCGAACTACGGCGGCGGCAGCGTGGCGAGCTACCGCATCGGGAAAAAAGGCGAGCTCAGTGAGGCGGTGACCTTTGTCCAGCATGAGGGCAGCTCGGTGAATCCGAAACGCCAGTCCGGCCCCCATGGCCACAGCATCAACACCAGCCCGGACAACCGCTTCGCCTTTGCCTGTGACCTGGGTCTGGACAAAGTCCTGATCTATCAGATCGACCCCGCCACGGGCACCCTCACTGCCCATGGCCACGCCACCGTGCCTCCCGGCAGTGGCCCGCGTCACTTTGCCTTCCACCCGAGTGGCAAATTCGCCTTTGTGAACAATGAGATGCTCATGACGGTCACGACCTTCGCTTATGATGCCGAGAAGGGAGAGCTCACCGAAGTCGAGACCGTCTCCACCCTGCCGGAGGCGGATCGCGGCAAGGAGGGATACAGCACCGCCGAGACCGTTGCCCATCCGAATGGCAAAGTCGTTTATGTCTCCAATCGCACCCATGACACCATCGCCGTCTTCACCTGCGATCCCGCCACTGGCAAACTGACCCTCATTCAAAACGCCCCGGCGGAAGGTCAAATCCCGCGCAACTTCAATCTCGATCCCTCCGGCAAGTGGATGCTCGTTGCTCATCAAAACAGCAACACCGTCGCGCTCTTCAAAGTGGATGCCGAGACGGGCAAGCTCACCTTCACCGGGAAAAAGATCGATGTCGGCGGCTGCGTCTGCGTGCGCTTCCTCGCCCAGGAATGAGATCGCTCGACGCCTCTCCGCTCCTTTCATCTCAGCCCGTTCCTCTGCAGCGGGCTGAGTTTCCTTTCCCTAGAGAAACAAAAAAGCGGAGCCAGTTTCCTGGCTCCGCTCGCGTCAGGTCTGCACGAGGCAGACACGGCGTTATTTGATCTTTTTCTCGTATTTAGCAGGATCAGCCTCGAACTTGGCTTTGCAGTTGTTGCAGCAGAGAGCCACTTCTTTGCCATTGTGAGTCGTGGTCACAGAGGCCTTTGCAGGCTTGCCGCTCACAGGGCATTCTTTATTCGCAGGCTCCGCAGAAGCGAAGCTGGCGATGGCGCTAAGAGCGAGGACGGAGAACAGAGTTTTCATCGTTGTTTGGGTAGCAGCTAGTTTGGGTTGATGGTTTCAGGGCCAGCTTTTGCTGACCCTTTCGACAACGTATGAAACGTCCCATTTCTTGTCGATGTTGATTTTTTCGCTCCATGCTTAGTGCCTATCTCACGAATACGGCTTGCCATTTGGTGCTAATTTGGAAAGAAGATAGGGTATGGAGTCCCACGAAGTTATCCGCGCAGCCCTAGACAAGGCTCATGTCAAAGAAGTCGCTAGCGAGATGGGCGTCTCCCTTTCGCTCGTTTATAAATGGGGCCAACGAGATGAATCCGAAGGCAGCGGTGCCGCCAACCCACTCGACCGCGTGCGCCAGCTTTACGAATTGACCAACGACGACCACCTCATCCAGTGGCTCTGTCACAAAGCCGAGGGCGTCTTTGTCAAAAACCCGCCCACGGGCAAGAAACCTGGCCGCGAGGTCATGCCCGCCACTCAAGAGATCGTCCAGCAGTTCGCCGATCTCCTTTCGGCCATCAGCACCGCCGCCGCAGACAACTCCATCAGTCAGGAAGAATCTGAGAAGATCCGCCACGAATGGGACGAGCTGAAGCGCCTCACCGAACGCTTCGTGAAATGGTGTGAGGCAGGTGATTTTGTCCACCTCGCCGAAGACCTGCGCCGCAACCATCACTGATCCTTTCTCGATTTTTCCCCCGCTCGAATGTCCGACCTCAAGACCTACCTCGCCGACCGCTGCACCTACGTTGACGCCGTCCTCGACCGCCTGATCCCCTCCACGGAGACAGCCCCTACCACGATCCACAAGGCCATGCGCCACAGCGTCTTCGCCGGTGGCAAAAGGCTCCGCCCCATCCTCTGCCTCGCCGCCGCAGAGGCCAGTGGCGGCAGCAAAGAAAGCGCCGCTTTTGCCGCCTGTGCCGTGGAGTGCCTGCACACCTATTCCCTCATCCATGACGACCTGCCCAGCATGGACAACGACGACTTCCGCCGCGGCGTGCCCACCTGTCACAAGGTCTATGGCGACGGCATCGCGGTCCTCGCCGGAGATGCCCTCCAGGCGCTCGCCTTTGAAATCTTGGTGAAGACCCCCATCACCCACCGCTACCACGCCGGGGACCTCGTCCTCGAACTCGCCCGCACCGCAGGCAGCCTGCACCTCGTCGGTGGTCAAGTCGCCGACCTCGAAGGCGAGGGCAAAAAACTGCCCCTAGAGGCCCTGCGTTTCATCCACGAAAACAAAACCGCCGCCCTGCTCACCACCAGCCTGAAACTCGGCGGCATGAGCGCTGACTGCGACGCCACCCAACTCCAGGCCCTGCACGACTTCGGCATGGCCACCGGCCTCGCCTTCCAGATCATCGACGACATCCTGGACGTGACCCAGACCAGTGAAAAACTCGGCAAAAGCGCAGGCAAGGACCTCGCCTCCGACAAATCCACCTACCCTGCCCTCATCGGTCTCGAGGCCTCACGGGATGAAGCACATCGCCTCACCCAGCTCGCCCACGATTCCCTCAGCGTCTTCGGCCATCACGGCAAGCGCCTGCGCGAACTCGCCGATTACCTGCTCGCCCGGGACTATTAAACCCACCTCCCCGGCATGGTCGCGCGCACCTACTCAGCCACCCTCGTCGGCGTCAATGCCGTCGAGGTCGAGATCGAATCCCACGACGGTGGCGGCAATCCCAAGATGTTCATCGTCGGATTGCCCGATGTCTCCGTCAAAGAAAGCCGCGAGCGTGTCACCGCCGCCATTGCCTCCTGTGGCTTCGCCATGAATGAGGGCGTGACCACCGTCAACCTCGCCCCCGCCGATCTCAAAAAAGAGGGCCCCGGTTTCGACCTGCCCATCGCCATCTCCCTCATCGCCCATCGGGTGAAACTGCCCATCCACGTCCTGGCAGAGACCGCCATGATCGGCGAACTCGCCCTCAATGGAGAACTCCGCCCCGTGCGCGGACTCCTCGCCGTCGCTCTGGAAGCCCGCGCCAAAGGCCGCAAACGCCTCCTCGTGCCCAAACGTGCCGCCATTGAGGCCAGCGTCGTCGCCGGCATCGACATCATCGGCGTGCAGCATTTGCGCGAGGTCGTCGAATATCTCAAAGGCGAGATCGAACTCCCGCCCGAGCCCTGCCGCGCCACCGAATTCTTCGCCGCCGCCGCCCACTACGACATCGACTTTGCCGATGTCAAAGGTCAGCGCGATGCCAAACGCGCCATCGAAGTCGCCGTCGCTGGCGGACACAATCTCCTCATGGTCGGCCCGCCCGGGACCGGCAAAAGCATGATCGCCAAACGCGTCGGCACCATCATGCCCAGCATGACCGAGGAAGAAGCCATCGAGACCACCAAGATCCACAGCGTCAGCGGCCTGCTCAGCGAATCCCAGGCCTTCGTCGCCACCCGCCCCTTTCGTTCCCCGCATCACACCATCAGCGATGCCGGCCTGCTCGGCGGTGGCAGCAACCCCGGTCCTGGAGAAGTCAGCCTCGCCCACAACGGCGTCCTATTCCTCGATGAACTGCCCGAATTCCGCCGCAGCACCCTGGAAGTCATGCGCCAGCCCCTGGAGGATGGAAAAGTCACCATCTCCCGCGCCGCCGGCACCGTCACCTTCCCCGCCACCTTCATGCTCGTCGCCGCCATGAATCCCTGTCGCTACGTTGCCTAATTTCGGCTTCTTGAAAAGAGGGGAAGTGGATAAGCTCGATGGTCACTTCCTCGTTGGTTACTGTGATTGACCGGACAATCAGCGCGACCATGTCGCGCTTCTCGGCGGTTGTGAGGGTGGGCCAGCGCTCGAAGAGGTTGGTCGCCTCGGCGGTCAGGTGCTCCTCAGTCAGTCCGTCGATCTGCAGGAGCGCAATCTGAGCCTCAACTTTTGGAAGCTCGGCTTCGAGCTGCTTTCGCCTTTCATTGGGTGGGCCGTCAAGCTCCCCGAACCGATCCGAGCTTATCTTCCTCTCCATGTAGAGCTTGAGGACATGCTCGGATTCCTCCTTCAGGCGGGCGATATCCTTCCGTATCGACTGGGCGAGAGCCTGCTTCTCCTCGAGGCCTGAATTGACCCGCTCAAGGTATCGCTGGGTGGTGTCGGGATTGATGCAGTAGTCGCGCACCCGCTCCCGGAAGATCTCCTCAAGATCCTCGCAGGGGATGCGGTGGCGGCACTTGTGGCAGACGTATTTCGGGGAATTGCTGAAGACATACATCTTCGTGCCGCAGCCGCAGAAGAGCACGCCGGTGAAGACATGGACCGAAGGCTTGGCAGGCTTCTGCCTGGAGCCGCGCTGCCTGTCGAGGTAGTCGTTGCACTTCTGCCACAGCTCCTCCGACACGATGGGCTCGACGCTGTGATAGACGTGCTCGCTCTCGGGCTTCACCTCCCAGGTGCGCCCGAGGTTCCTGGTGTAGTTACTGCGGTAGAGGCCCTTGGCCGTCGGATCGCGAAGGAGCCGGTCGATGCTGGTGTCGGTCCACTTGTGGCCGTCTCGCGTCCGGTGGCCCCTCTCGTTGAGCATCCTCGCCACGGCCTTCTTCCTCTTCGACTCGGCGAAGAGCTCATACATGAGGCGGCGGACGGGGGCCTCCTCCGGGTGGGGAGCGATCCCTTTCTCGTCCCAGGCATAGCCGAAAGGGGCCCGACCTCCGAGGGGCTTGCCGAGCTTCGCGCGGATGGAGACGGAAGCGCGCACCCGGTCCACGATTTCCTCGCGCTCCCACTGGGCCATGGCCGCCACCATGTTGTAGAAGAGTCGCCCAGAGGGGGTGCTGGTATCGATGCTCTCCTGCAGGGAGACCAAGTCGGCGTTATTGGCGCGGAAATAGTCGGAGAAATCCATCAGCTCCCGGGCGTTGCGGGTCAGCCGGGCGAGCTTGGAAAAAACGAGAGCCTGAATGTGCCCACGCTTCACGTCGGCGAGCATTCTCTTCGTTTCCGGATGATCCATGACCGCCTTGCCGCTGACGCCCGCGAGGTCATACACCTCCGCCACCTCCCATTCCTTCGCAGCGCAGTAGTGCTCGGCACGGGCGCGGTGGTGCTCGGGGCTGTCGCCCTGAGCCTGGTCTTCAGTGGAGACTCGTATCCAGATGCCGACCGGTCTGGATCCCGTTGGAGAAAAAGGCAATGCGGACATTGCTGCATATTATTCAACTTCGGGCCTTTTCAAATAATCCCATGATCTAATTTCATTCTCTCCAGGTCGCTCCAGGCATGCCATTGCTCTCAGGGTTTACACCGCCCAACCCTTGAATATACTAGGTTATTTACCCACCATCGTTTCGCCACTTTGCGCAATTCAAAGATGGCCAAGGACGGGGCAAAATGAGATATCATGCCGCCCATGCGAGTCATTAAAATGAGCGAGATGAACCCCAAAAACGCAATCTACCGGACGTATTTTTCGACTTTGAGAAACCATTTCGCTCCCAAATCCATCGTTGGACTCGGTGGTTGCTTTGAAGCAGAGGGACAGCTATAAGATATTTTGCTATGCATGACTTTACATACAGCGGCCATGAGAGTTTCAGCCTGAGAATCAGCTGGCTACCGAAGGCTGTGGCCGCTTTGGAAAAAGGTGAAGACCCGTTTTCAGATCCTCGTTTTGGGATGACTACACTTGGACTCGGTAAAAACATGATCCAGTCACTTCACTTTTGGGTGGTGGCAGCCGGCTTGGCCGACAGAACGGACAAAGGTCTGCGATTGACCGAGTTTGCGCAGAAGGTGCTTTGCCGGAAGCGAACCGGGTTCGATCCCTATTTGGAAAACACCCAGACACTTTGGCTCCTCCATTGGAATCTTTGCCACGGTTGGCTGGAAGGCGAAAAGCGTCGGCGTCCATACGCATGGCACTTCTTTATGAACATTCTGGCTAACGACGAAATCACGGCAACCGAGGCAATCGACCACTTTGCGGGTGGTCCGGTGGCGTCTGGAAAGGACCTTTCCGCTGTTACTTTGCGGCAGCATTTCGAAGTCTTCGTCCGCACCTATGTTCAGGGACAACCCGCAGGGCCACGAAGCACTCCAGAAGAAACGCTGGACAGTCCACTGACGACGATTGGTCTACTCCGGGAGAACGGGGATCGCAAACTCCCCAATGGCAAGCGTGAAACTGTCTATCGGTTTGTCACCGGCAGCAAGCCGTCGCTCTCCTTCAAAACGTTTCGTTACTGCCTTCACGAGTGGTGGGACCATAATCAAGCTGACGAAAAATCCCTTATGGTGCGGCAGATCGCCCACAGAGAAGACAGCCCCGGCCGATGCTTTCGTTTGCCGGAATCCGCCATCCACAAGATCCTAGTCGACCTGGCACGGGAGTATCCAAAGGAGTTTGAACTCACTGAGTCCAGGAGCCAGCGCGGCATCAGCCGCAATCTCCGTCCAGGCAGGGACGTGCTTCTCAGTTCAATCTACACTGCGTGAAACCGATGCCCGCCAAATCCAAGACCACTGCGGTAAGCAACGGCAGCGCCAACGTCAGGGTCTCCGACCTGATGCATGTCAATCCGCGTTTCAGAAAATCCGTCCAGATAGAGCTGGACTTCCACGACCGTAATTCGACCTCCGGCTACGTTGCCACGGAGTTCGTCGTCCAAACCTTCAACTGGATACTTCCCGCCTTCGCCAGGGGAAGCACCCAGCGTGCATGGCGCCTCACGGGTGACTACGGCAGTGGTAAATCCGCATTTGTGCTCGCTCTTGCAAAAGCTGCCTGTGGCAAACAAAGTGAAATTCCCGTCGCCTTGAGGGGAAAAATAAGTACAGGCCTCCATCCCGTATTTGTAACCGGCGACCGCGAGCCTCTTCACGAGAGCATCGGCAAAGCGGTGATCAACCAGGTCCCCGGCTATTCGAAACGCCAGGTTCCGTCCAATACCCCACAGATGATAGCACTTCTGGAGAAGGCCCATAAGGACAGTGACCGGGGGATATTCCTTGTGCTGGATGAACTTGGAAAAAACCTGGAGTATGCGATGATGGAGCCTGCCAGCACCGACGTTTACGTCCTCCAACGGCTGGCCGAAATGTCTTCACGCTCCAACGACAAACCCTTTGTCGTCATAGCGATCCTTCACATGGGCATTGGCGCTTATACCAACGATTTGGACTCCACCACGCGCAGAGAATGGGATAAGGTGGCCGGTCGTTTCGACGAATTGCTCTTTCAACATCCGTTCGAACAAACCGTCCAGCTTTGCGCGGAGGCTATCGGGCTGGAAACGGACCGGTTGCCTCCAAGGTTCATTGAAGAAGCTTCCCGCACCATGGAATGGGCTGTGGAGGATGGTCTTTATGGAAGCGCCCCCGCCCAAACGCTTCGTGAAGTGGCTCCCAGGATTTTCCCTCTTCACCCTGTAGCCTTGCCTCCGCTAATGAACCTCCTTCGCAGGTTCTGTCAGAACGAGCGTTCCCTCTTCAGCTTCCTATCCGGTCACGAATCTGCCGCTTTACAGGAAGTCGCCGGACTGGAAATCGAGAAAGCAAGGTTCTTCCGCCTCGCCGATTTATACAACTACGTGCGCCAAAACATAGCGCACACGATGACAAATGGCAGAGCGACTCATTGGCGGATCATTGAGTCTGTCGTGAGAAAGGTTGAAGATCCGGAAGAGGTGAATTGTCTGAAGTCCATAGGCATTCTCAATCTGCTTGATGACGATGACATGCTCGCGACCCGTCAGATGCTCATCCGAGCGATGGGTGCAAAGACCCCTGGCGAGCAGACCTTCCTGTCAAGGCTAATTGATAGGTTGAAAGAGAAGAAACTTCTCTTCGAGCGCAGCGCTGTCCGCGGCTTCGCTTTGTGGCCGCACAGCAGTGTTCACCTTGATGATGCATTCGCCGACGCGAAAAAAGAAATTGGAGCTCATACCGAGCCCATGCGCTTGGTTGCTTCCAAATTGGAAGGCCGCCAGATCGTAGCCCGACGCCATTATATCGAGACCGGCAACCTCCGTCATTTCGAGCTGCAATTCCTTCCAGCCAAAGATTACGAACGTTTTTGCGGGGCTGGCCCCAAGGCGAGCTATGGGAATGCGGACGGATTCGTCGTCATCTTCCTTCCGGAAAATGAACGCGAACATCGTCAGATGCTCAATACCCTGAAAAGTGGGGCTGTTTATCCTAGTGATTCAGTGCTTGTAGGGCTTTCCCGCCCGCCGCTCGACCTGCTCGGCATCTCGAAAGACCTTCAAGCCTGGCAGTTCCTCCAAACCAATCTGAAAGAACTTTCGTCAGACGAATTCGCCCGGCGTGAACTTCGGGGCCAAATCCGTATTGCCAAGGAGCGTCTCGATCATCAGATCGACCAGCTTCTGGGATGGAATCATAACCCGCGTCTCGTCTCGTGGTTCCGCAAAGGACACCCTGACGAACTCGAGCCAGATGGTCTGAGCAGTAAGCTGTCGCAGATCTGCGAGGAAATTTACAAGCGGTGTCCGAAGATCACCAACGAGTTGATCAACCGCCGGGTCACCAGCTCTGCCGCTTCCCGCGCACGAACTGCTCTCATTGACGCCATCGCGATGAAGCCCGGCGCCGAGTATCTGGGCATGGATGATTCAAAGAATCCGCCGGAAATGGCGATCTACCTTTCTGTCCTAAGAGCCGGCAACCTTCACATAAAAGGGGAAGACGGGATTTGGAAATTCGTTTTTCCGTCAAAGGCAGACGATCACTGCAGATTGCTCCCTGCTTTTGAAACCATCGAGAAGATCCTGAAACAGCACGACGCGCAGCGGGTCAAAGTTTCCGCCATCATCGATGCCTTGCGGGACGCACCTATTGGAGCCCGAGATGGACTCATCCCCCTCATCCTTGCTCTTTACATCGCTGGACGGCGAAGCCAGACGGCCATTTTTGAAGACTCCACCTACACTCCCAATCTTGATGGTGATACTGCCCAACGACTGACGAAGGAGCCCGAGGCTTTCCAACTCCAGCACTGCGCCATTGAAGGGGACCGGATGGATACCTTTGATGCCATCGCCAAGGTCTTTAATGTCGAGAGGAGCTCCGATCCCGAGGTTCTAGACGTGGTCCGCCCGCTGATGGAGTTTGTTGCACGTTTGCCTGAATACAGCCGCTCCACGAAGAACCTCAGCAAAGAAGCCATCCGCGTCCGGACTATTCTCCTCGCGGCCCGAGACCCCGTCCAGTTGATCTTCCGCGATCTCCCTGAAGCACTACAGGGAGAAGGCGACAAGGTGCCTCTTGGGACTAAGGTCGCCCACTTGGTCGGTGAACTCAGTAGCAGCTACGACGCGCTGCTTAGCCGCCTTTCCGCTTCGATCACCGAAGCATTTGGCACCAAAACAAAAATAGGCGACTTCCGCAAAGAACTTTCTGCACGATCCAAAGCTACAGCAAAACACGTGGTGGAAAGCGACCTCAAGTCTTTCGTCCTTCGCATCGGAGACGACGGACTGGACCTCCGGCAATGGCTCGAATCGATGGCCAATCACCTTAGCAAGAAATCAGCAGTCCGGTGGGGCGACCCGGATGAGGAGGTATTCAACCAAAGGCTCATCGCATTCACCCAACGGATGCTCAGGACTGAAGCCGCCCAAGGCGACGTTACAAGGACCAAGATGGAAGGCGCTGGCGACCGGCTTGTCCGTGTTATACTCACCCAACCTGATGGTCACGAGCACGGTCAGCTTTTCTATTGGAGCGAAGCCGAGGAAGCCAAGGTTTCCGAGATAGAGCAACAAATCACCGCATTGATTCACAAACATGGGCGCGCCGGACTTGGTGCGACTGCAAAGGCCCTCTGGGCGCATCTCCGAGACCAATGACGACGAAATCTCCATTCAATCCCGGAGGGAAGCCGGTCCGCCACATCCTGAGCCTTTCCGGCGGCAAAGATTCAGCAGCGCTGGCGATCCACATGCGCGACCGCATTGAGAACATGGAATACATTTTCCATGACACCGACAAAGAGCTGCCGGATACCTACGACTACCTTAACCGCCTTGAAGACTACCTCGGCAAACGGATCGTCAAAACAACCTTTGGAACGACGTTCGACGATCTGCTGCGACGTTATGGTGGCATGCTACCGTCAAATCATAGACGATGGTGCACACGGATGATGAAGTTAAAGCCGTTCGAGGACTATATCGGCGAGGATGTTTGCATCAATTACGTGGGCATCCGCGCCGATGAAGCCCGCATCGGATATGTTAGTCACAAACCAAACATCCAGGCGGTCTTTCCATTTCGGGAAGACGGCATTGATTATGAAGGAGTTCAACGAATTCTAACAGATTCAGGGATCGGCATGCCTCCCTACACAGAATGGGGGCGAACACGATCAGGCTGTTTCTTCTGCTTCTACCAACAGAAAATAGAATGGGTTCGACTCAAACAACAATACCCTGAATTATTTGAGCAGGCCAAGGCTTACGAGAAGCCAAATCGAGTCAACGGAAATGTATTTTACTGGTGTCAGGACGAGCCCCTCACCGAACTAGAAAAGCCTGAGCGGATGGCGGAGATTCAAAATAAATGGGAGATTCAGCAGGCACGAGCGGTGCAGAGCCGCAAAAATCTGCCTCTTGTGACTTCACTGGCAGGTTTACAGATTCATGAGCCAGCTTCTTCAGGCTGCCTGATATGTCATCTATGATTGTAACCAGATAATGCCTTCCAAATTGATATACCTAGACAATAATGCCACGTCGCGAGTTTACGATGAAGTGGTCGCGGCTATGGCACCATATTGGTCGGATATTTTCTTTAATCCCTCGTCTGAGGCGGGTGAATTGCTTGGAGCGCAAGATGCTGTTTCAAGTGCGAAAAGAGAGCTTGCCACCCACCTTGGAGGAAGCCCAGAGGAATTCATTTTTACATCTGGAGCAACAGAGGCAAACAACTGGGTCCTGAAATCAGTATGCTCCGATTTCCTTCTACAGCGTGGCGGCTGCACTGTGGTAGTTTCAGCGGTTGAACACCCCTCGATTCGCAGCACGGCGATGGCTCTTGCGGAGAGCGATCAGCGCATCAAATGCATAGAAGCACCGGTGACATCAGATGGAGTGGTAGATCTCGCAAAGCTAGAGAAGCTAATCACCCCGGAGACTTGCATTGTCTCAGTCATGATGGCCAACAATGAAAGCGGCGTGATTCAACCCCTGGCAGAAATCGCAAAGCACGTGAAGGCACTCAATTCCAATTGTCTGATCCACACTGATGCCACTCAGGCAGTGGGTCGTATAGTTATTGACTTGGACGACGATCTCAGGTCCGTTGACTTGCTTTCGTTGTCTGTGCATAAAAGCCATGGCCCAAAGGGTATCGGTGCACTATTTATTCGAAACGGTATTAAGCTCACTCCTTTAATCCACGGTGGCGGCCAGCAAGTCGGTCTACGTTCTGGCACAGAGAATCCAGCTTTGGCAATGGGACTGGCAAAGGCCATCGCACTCACGGCTGATCGCCGAAAGCTTCAGGGCACATCAGCAAAGGTAATGTCCACGAAAGAACTCTTTGAGACCAGATTGCAATCTGTCGTAGATGGAATTGGAATTCTGGGCAAAACCGTTGCACGCCTCCCAAACACCAGCCTGCTGCTCCTGCCTGGGCTCAACGGGGGGGATGTTGTCAGCAGCCTCCTCCAAGAGGGCATCATAGTCTCCACCGGATCGGCGTGCGACAGAGGAAGTGATGCGCCCTCACACGTTCTCCTGGCAATGGGTATGGATTATAACGATGCTTTTGACGCGATTCGAGTCTCGATGTCGTCTGAAACCGAAGTGGTTGAAGTCTTTGCTCTGATTTCAGCCCTTCAAAAGCTTGTTACTTCACACAGCCTGCGTAGTATTTAATTTATGGGTATAGAATTTAAAGCAAGAGTTTTGCTCGAGCTTGGAGCAGAGTTGATAAGCTCTGACGCAGTGGCATTTTACGAACTGATCAAGAATGCGATCGACGCCGGCTCTCCATCGGTCACTGTCTCAATACATGTAGCGTTACAATTCTCGGCGTATCAGGCACTACAAGAAGAACTGGCAGGGCACAGCCTATCCGGCTTCGATGGCAGAATTTTTCACGAAAGGGTCTGCGCATCCATGGAGGCCGACGCCCAAGAAGAAGTACGAGACGACTTTTTAACCACTTTCGGACACCCCCAAAGCGCGAAAGAAGCTAAGAAAGCACTGACAGAGGCCTATTTGCGAGGAAGTTATATAGTCGTAGCTGACCATGGCCATGGAATGAATTCCGAGACCCTTCAGAAGGGGTATCTTACAATCGGAACCCCTATGCGGCTTCTGTCAAAAAGTCGTTCAAATGAAGCCAATTGGAGCCACGAATCTGCACTCGGTGGGCAAACACTTGGCGAAAAGGGAATTGGTAGACTTGCTGCAATGCGCCTGGGCCATTTCGTCCATGTGCGCACAGGCATGCAGGCGGATGCTGAAAATAAAAACACCCATTGGATGGAGCTCGAATTAGATTGGCGACCAATCTTCAAGGATCCAAATCTTGATTCATCTGCTTTAGATTATGAACCCCAACTGGGCTCAAAGAAGAATTCGCCGAAAGAGCACGGAACAACGCTGACCATAAGGAGCCTGCAAGGTGATTGGCATACTGACAAAATTAGAGAGCTAGCAGAGACTCATCTTGCAAAGCTTTCCGATCCATTCGCTTCCGATTTTATTCACGAACTGCTCAAGATTGAACTGCAGGGGGCAAAGGTTCCGTTGCCCGAGTTTGAAAATAACAAATTAAAAAAGGCAGACGCAATCTGCAAGGCACGGCTTCGCAAGGTGAAGGAGAATGCACTTCCCGACTCACCAGAAAAATTGGAGTTATTTATCGAGGTGGACTACCAACACTATCACGGTGCGCATAGGATCTGGAATCTCAGTGGCGAACACCTTGCAAGCTGCATCAAGGACCCCCCAGGTCGCCGGAAGAAGCCGAAGGCAAACGAATTGCTCCCCAACAGTGAGGCAGTCTTAGCATCGCTCCCAAAGCTCGGGCCATTCGAAATGGAATTTTATTGGTTCAACCGAGGTCGCATCATGCGAGAGGAGTTGGACGAATGGGAGCTCATCAAGGGCTTTGTGCGCAACTGGAGTGGCGGCTTATTGGTATACAGAGACGGATTTCGTGTATATCCATACGGCTCGCCTTCGGATGATTGGCTCGATCTTGACCGGACCGCGCTGTCGGGTTCGGCCTACAAGCTAAATCGCGCTCAAATTATCGGTTTCCTGCGCATTTCTCAACAGGGCAATCCGGCTCTTCAGGATCAGACGAACCGCGAAGGATTCCGCGACTGTCCTGAAAAGGAGGCCTTACGCAGATTGCTACGGCATGTGATTGTCACGCACTGCCGACAGTTTCTGGAAGATACGCTAAAAAAGAATCTAAAGGAGCCGCCGGAGGAGATTGAATCGCTTGAGAAGAGAGTTAGTGACTCAGAGACCGTCGCTACAACAAAATTGTATGAGCTTCAGAAAAGGGTTCCGGCCGAAGCTGAGCCAATCAATGAAATCATCCACCAGATTGGTGAAATTAGAGCAGCCTGGGAACGGGCAAAATCGACCATCAAGGATCAAGAATCTGAGCTTGAGCAGTATGTTCATCTGGCTGGTGTTGGACTACAGGTTGAGTTCATCGCCCATGAACTCAGCAGAGTGACAGCCGACGCTCTCAGATCCTTGAGAGATGGCGACGTATTGAAGGATGAATCGATCCGCCTCGGTTTGGAAATGCAGCTTAAGACGTTAGACAAGCGAATCAGGGTTCTAGATCTCCTTAGCATTCCTGGTCGGCAACGAAAGGGGATGGTCGAAATCGAAGACGTTGTGAAACTGCTCACTGAAATTCATGATGCGAAGATCAAAAGGCATGGTGTCGAGATTTCGATCATAAGATCATCCGATAAACCGTTTCGTGCTAAGGTAGAACAAGGCCAGATATTACAGATTTTGGACAACCTCTTTAGCAATTCATTTTACTGGCTCAATAATCGCTTTGATCGCTCAAAAGTGCCGACGATCACAATCACCCTGGACCCGCAGCAGAGATTGATCTCATTTGAAGATAGCGGTCCAGGAGTGCAGCCTGACATGCAAGATGATATCTTCAAACCTTTCGTAACCACTAAACCCCCAGGGGATGGCCGAGGGCTTGGCCTTTTTATCTCCCGTAGGCTTGCCGAATACAATGATGCCACATTGGATCTTGGCCCTCCGGATCAGGATGGCAAGTTCCGTCGATTTGATCTTTCACTCAAGAATACGAAGAAGCCATGAATTTCGATGATCAAATTCGCCTATTCAGCGAAAGTGTAGTCATTATTGATGACGGTTTTGCTCCTGTTAGCCTTGACCTGATCGACGGCGATGATTGGGCCGCGCTCAGAGACGCAGCCGCCGGCGAAGCAGAGAAATGGGCAAGGGTCCAAGATGCATATTTTCCGTCTTTGAAATCCGTGATGGATTTGAAACGCGACAATGCGAAGCTAGCTCGAGCGTGGGAGTTGTATGATGAGAAGCCAGCCGACTTTTCGATTCTCGATCCAATCTTCCAGAAGCTAGTCGCTAAAAGACATATCTCAATTCTGCCTTTGCGGCCAATCATTGAGTTATTTCGAGATGAACTCAAGCTAACGGTATGCTGTCATCCAGACATCCGCAGCGCTTCTGATGATATCAAGCGCTCGAAGTTGGTCTTCTTGGATTTCTATCTGTATCAGCAATCAACAGCCTCCACGGCCATTTCTGACATTGCAGATTTCAATGGGCTTTTGTCCGATAAGATTTTAGAGAACAGTGTTCCTCGTGATCGCTTCGTATTCTTGATTTCGACTCAGCTTCCGTCTGGGTCAGATATCGAAAACTTCAGAAAGGCGGCAAAAGTAAAAGCAGCTTTTTTTAAATCCGTATCGAAGAATGTCCTCACCAAGGCCTGGCTGACTATTGAGCTTGAGAAGAGATTACAGCGGTATCAAGATCTCCACCGCTTTTCGTCTTATTTAGACGTATTCTCAAAACAAATGGAAAATGTCACTAAAGGCTTGCGAGCCGATTTGGAGGCCCTTGAACTTCATGACCTTTCTATTCTTCATCACATGCGATTGAAGGCCGATTCCGAGAATCTAGGATCGTATATGAGCTGGATCATGTCTGAATCGCTTGCGGCGCGCATTCGCGCGTCAGCTCCGATGCTCATTGCATCTCAGGAAGTTAGCATTGTCAACCTTCCTCCACTTCATGGGATGCTGTCTCCAAACCACGTCTTGTTTGAATTGTTTTCCGAGATCTCCTTCAGTGTTCCGAATCACGATCCTAATGTCATCAAAATCGGGTTCGGTGATGTATTTGTGCCTGCAACGAGACGAGAGTTTTTCAAGCGATCATCAACAGATGAGGCAACGAAAACCGAGCAACTGAAAACCACTGCGTCAGGCAACTCCACGGCAGTAAAAGCTGCAAACGAAGATGAATCGGCGGCGGCAGTGCATTCGCTCAATAAGGCAACATCTGGTCCTCAGGCAGGTCAGGAGCTCCTTTTAGTTATTGCCCCCGCCTGTGACTTGCAACGTTTGCCAGACGATTATGAAGTCCTTTGCGTTAGAGGCAACATCACCATTAGGACACCAAAGCTTGTCGATCTGCTTGAGCAGAAAATCTCCTTGGGAAAAGATAAAGATTCGGGCAGATATAAAAATCTTCTGCGAATTAAGGAAGGCCTTGATACAGATTTTCTGCTGTTGGAGTGGCATCCGGAAAAGATTACTACATTGCAAGGAATCCACTTGCAGGGGAGTTCACATTCAAGGCTTGCGCGCCTGAATGAACTATTTTGTCAGGAAGTGAAAGAGGAAGCGCTAAGACAAGTCGGTCGCATTGGAGTGCCAGTCGATCCAGCCTTCAGCATTGGACTTGGCTGCACTATCGCTTACACTGTAAGAAAGAAGGGCGTCATCCACATTGAGGTGCCTGATGAGCACATTGTATCAGGAGTGTTTACGACAGGTAATTCTAGCAATCCTCAAACAATAATCCTTTCCGACGATTTTATTGAGGCACTTGATAAAGAGATCGCTAAAGTCGATACGGCCGCCAAGTATGACAAAGACTTGGAGGAGGTAAGTGTAAAATTTGCTTCGGCCAGGGCGGAACTTGCCATAATGGCGGGCCAAGGGCTAGCTCTTGCCAAGAATGAACGCAAGCTTGCTAAGGAGAAGTTTACTGTTCGCTATGTTCATGAGTTTGTACGAGATTCTCTAGATAGTGGGTTTTGTGGGATATGCTTCTATCCACGCGGCATGGTCAGGGATAAGCCCGATAACGCTCACATAAATGTAGCCGCCTAAATACCCAAGCATAGTTTGCGTCACGCCAAGCACGAAAAGGAATTCATCCTCGTTTAGGCTTCCGCACGGCTCCCGCCAGAATCCTTGCAGCCTCTGCCTCACGCTCCTTCATATCCTCTGCGGAAATCGAGACGACCGTTGTTTTGATCTTCCATCCCTTGTGCATCGCCGATTTTTCGGAGGGTTTGATGCTTTCCACTGGAAGTTGAGGGACAAGAATAAATTCCTGTAACCGGGCGACAAAGACCTCTGGAATGAAAAACCCCAAGAGTTTCGCACTTTGTACAGCATACGTGTGCATTGCTGTTGCCTCTAGCTTCTTGAGCTTGGCTGCATCTGATCCCACGACGGCGACCATGGAAACCCCGGCTCGCAGGCACTTGCCGATGTTCTTCAATTCATAGCCGAGCGTGTTGGTGACTGTTACTTCGACCGCAAGAGAAATTCCATCCTTTTCCAAAAGGAGGTCCGTGCTTTCGAGTGTGCCGGGAAGCTGCTTTTCGATGGTCGCGCGGAAACCGAGCGATTCGGCGGTGAGCTTCAATTCCCGTTGGATTTCCGTGTGCAGCTCTCCGCCGATGCCAAGGTTTCGCGGAACTGATGCCTTTTCCCGTTTCGTTGGAACCTCCTGGGATTCTGGCGGCATCTCCGCAAATACTGATTGGGGTTCTCTGGATTTCTCGACGGACGATGGCGGAGGCCCTTGAGGAGGGGATTCCGAGGCAACGAGCGGGGAAGGTCGACTGGTCACAGGCGGGCGGGATTTCTCCACGGCGGCTGCCGCTTCCACCCTTTCGGCTGATATCTCAGCTTTGGGCCGCCCATACTGCCTGCGCGAGCTCTCGATCATTGCCAGGCGCCTTTCTTCCAGATGTCCTTCATCGTCAGGTGCGGAGGCAGACACGCTGAGATTGAAGTCCGCGTCGCTCCGCCCGATCCTGCAGATGGCTTCGCCAACTGAGAGGCTCATGAGCGCCTTGGAATCAAAATTCGCGAAGCCCGCCACCAGTGATTGCGCATCCTCGTCGCCCGGACGGAAAACGATGCGCGTGCAGGTGTTGGTTAGCACCGAGCTGGCCAACTCCGGATGTTGCCTCAATTGAGCCATGCTTTGCTGGGCGAGCGTCATCCCCATCCGATATTTTCGCACACCCGAAAGAAGCTCAGCCATGGAAGGTGTCGCAAAGTTCTGGAACTCGTCAATATAGAGCCAAAACGGCTTCCGATCCTTCTCCGCGAGCGACTGGCGACTCATGGCCGCCTGCTGGAACTTCGCCACGAGGAGGCTGCCGAGGAGATAAGAATTCTCGCGGCCCATCCGCCCTTGGGGTAGGCAGGCCAGTAGTATCTTTCCGCCGTTCATGATCTCGGCAAAGTCGAGATTGTTCGACTTTTCTGAGACCATGTGTCGGATGGATTTGGGCGAGAGAAACGATTCCAGCCGGGTCAAGATAGGGCCTATCGATTTATTGCCGCCAAGCTGGGGGAACGCCTTCTCCCAATAGAAGACGGCCTCTGGGTCTTCCACCGTCTTCAGGAAGTCTGACCGGAAATCCTTGTCGAGCAGAAAGCGTCGAAGGTCGGCGAGGGTGCCGCCAGTGCTGCTTTCAAGGAAGGCAAGGATGGCGTTCTGAAAGACGCTGTTCATCTGGTCACCCCAGCTGGTCGAGAGCCGTGCGAAGATCGAAACCAAGTCCGAGGCAAGTAAGGTCTTTTCAAGATCGCTGTGGGCTGACAGGATGTTGAACCCGATGACATACTCCTCATCTGAAGGGTCAAGCAATATCACATCATTGATCCGGTGGTCGGGAATGACCCCGAGAATTTTCTCGATCAGGTCTCCATGGGGGTCTAGCACGCCCACTCCCGCGCCTGCTTCGATGTCCTGCCGGATCAGATTAAAAAGCAGGGTAGATTTACCGGTGCCTGAGGCACCGATGACATGGGTGTGGCGGAAACGGTTCTCGTCGCTGAGGAAGACGTGATTGGAAAGGCCGCCATGCTCATTGCGGCCAAGCTGAAGAGAGGAGGGCTGTCTGGCGGATTCTGGAGCGGCCCGAGTCATGCCGCTGTCCGACCTCAGGAGCGCAGCCGTGAGAGGATCTTCGGGGAAGCGCACCAGCCAGGACATCTCATCACGGTTGAGGAGCATTCCGGTCCGCCTAGACTGGCGGAGGATCAGGTCGCGCTCGTGATCCTTCCCCTCATAGCTATCATTAGAGAGTGGAATCAGGCGGTTACCCGTATTGCCCGTATCCGCAACGAATCCCGATAGCATCTCCGCGAGGATCTTCCAGGCGCGCTCGGAGTCATCGGCTGAAGACGCGAACCGCACTACCGTCGCATGAAGCGGCCTTGAGAACTTTGCCTTCGCCCCGGCTAGAAGCTCTGGCCGGTTCACGAAGAAGGGGCCTCCTTCACCGTCAGATACCGCCTGGAGCGCCTCGCCGCCCCAGGCATGGCGCACGGGCTCGAAAATGACCTGCAGGATGCCAAGCTCCGACTCATCAAGCGAAGCCAGGACGGAAAGCAGCGGGAAATAAGGGTCAGAGCGTGGCAGCCTCAGAGGCAGCATGAATTCTCGCTCAAGGCCGCATTCGCAGATCGCGAACGAGCTGCCTCTCTGCTGCCAGGCATCCGTCAGCGCGTCATCGGTCGCAGTCACCACCATGCCGGGAAAAAGCAGGGTTAGCTGCCGTTCGACGAGCGGAGCATCATCAATGCTTGCAGCAATCTGGAGCAGCGCTTCGCCTCCCATCCCCAGAATCTCGAAGCTCACGGGCTCGCCGCAAAGATAGATAGAACTCAGGAACTGCTCCATGTGCGCTGCCAATCCTTTGCGCTCGCGGGGAAGCGATATCTGGAATTCTACTATAGCCTGCCGTTCCCACGGGAAAAATTGCGGGGCCTCGTCTACCTCTGGATCAGCAGGTTCTTCAGAGTCGGATATTGCCCGTCCGAGCCGCTCCATAAAGCCGCTGAAAAAGGTATGCCGTCGGCCATCATCCTTGACCTTTGGCTGAGGAAGGTGATATCCGGGGAAAGATCGGAACGGAGGCTCGATGGACACCGGTTCCGGGCACACATGTCCGCCGCGTCCGGGAAGCTCGAAGCGATAGAATTGCCCGGTAAGCTCCTGTTCCAGGGTGGTCATGGCTCATCGTTCCAATCGGCGGAGTAGGGAAGCCAGCGCCGGATGGGCCTCCGGCCACGCTTCCTTGAACTCTACCTGCTTGATGCCGCCCGCCGCCATCATCTCCTCGACGGCGCGCTTCACAAGGGCTTCCGTCTGATCCAGGAACATGACACGTGTGTCATAGCGGTAGTAGGTTTCCTTCCGGACCAGTTCATAGAGCGTGCCGAAAATCGGGATGCGAAGAAAGAACGCGTCCAGGTCATGGAGGCCCAGCGTCAGCGCATTCCTCATCAACATGAACCCACCGATCAGGCTGAAAAGGATGATAGCGCTACCCGCGATGACGCCGAAGAGCTGGACGTAGCCGAAAACGACGGCTGCGATGGCGGCAAGAATGACCAGCAATTCCCAAACCATGAGAGAGACGGGGATCTGAGCCTGCCTAGCTGAGAAGAACCAAGCCTCGCCAAAGGCAGCGGAGCAAACATCGAAGACCAGCCTTTCGCGGCGGATGCGGAGATACTGGCGGCGAGGCGAGAGCGTCCCGCCTTCGCTGAATTCCTCGCGCGTGACCTCGATGCCAGGAAACTGCCTTTCCTGAAGCCAGTCTTCGATCCGGCTGTAGAACTCGTCCGTGCTGAACGAGCCGCGCTCGATGGGGGTGTACCAGTATTTGATCACCTCCGGCCTTTTGCGCCTCCAGATGCCGAATGTCGGTAGGTCCATAGGATCAGTTCATGAGGGTTTGGATGCGTCGCGGATGACCTTCCAGAGTTCGATACCCAGCCCGTCTGCCATCCTGATAAGAGTCACCAGCGTCGGACCTCGCATCCCACGTTCTACGTAGCTGACCATTTGCTGTGACAATCCGACAGAGTCGGCTAAGTCGGTCATCGTCATGCCTTGGCGCAGGCGCTCTTCCTTCAGCAGGCGAGCCACCTCGGAGCATATTGCAGTTTCATTGCGGTCCGACGGCACTCTTATTGAATAGCGGATTCGCACTTGACGAAAACCTAACTATAGTGAGATTGGAACATGGAATTCCTTCGTCGCCTCGGTCCTGATCCGCACGAAAACGGGAAACAAACTCCCGCGCTGGATGGTTGCCCTGATCTGTGGGAGATGGCCGACGGCGACATCGCTGTCATCGGCATCGACATCACAGACGAATTCCGCGGACACCTTCCTGCCACGGCTGGCTGTGGCCCAGATGAGCGCATCGTGAGGCTACCTCGTGATATCGTGCTGGCTGCAAAGAAGGACATCATCTCGCTAAGCTAGGCGCTCGCAGGTTGACGTTTTAGTCTTTGAATTGCAGTCACATGGGATCTCTTCTGTTGTAGCCGGAATAGATGCGTATTGAAAAAACCCCGACCAGACTGAGCTGATCGGGGCTGTTTGATGCGGGAGTTCAGACGATACCGCTCTCCTTGAAGGAGAAGTAGCGCTGATGACCCACGATGATGTGGTCGCACAGGTCGATGCGGAGAAGTTCTCCTGCTTCGCGAACACGTCGGGTGAGGGACGCATCAGCGGTGCTGGGAGAAGAATCTCCGCTCGGGTGGTTGTGCATGAGAACGATGGCATGGGCTGCCGCCATGATGGCGATGCGGAAGACTTCGCGGGGATGCGCCATAGCCTCGTTGAGCGAACCGACGGACACCAAGTAATGCCCTCTGATCCGCAGCCGGGTCGTGAGCACAAGAACCGCGACGCATTCCACGTCCGCATTGTAGTGCGGGGCAGTGGCGATGTGCCGGTTCCAGTATTCCACGGCCTTTGCCGGACGATCCATCAGCATCAGGGATTCCGGGGAGGGGCACTCCCGCAGGCTGATGACCTTCCATTCCTGGGGCTCGGACTTTAGTCGTTGCCGCAAAGGCCGATTGGACGGATTTGACATGAACAATTCCAATTGTTCCATTTTACCTTCCTCTGCCGTCCGCCTGCTACTGTAGGCTGCTTCAGGGGTGAAACTCTCGCGTTCGAAGCTGGACGGCTCCATGCATTGAAGCGAATCGCGAGAGGTTGGCCTTTTGGCCGGTTCGGGCTCTTCGGGCAAGAGCACCGTGGTTTCCGAACGATCTGCCTCCGTAACGATCAGGAATCTCCTGCCAGACTTGGTAATGTAGGAGGAAGAAATCCGGGAGCCGTTATCAAGGGCGCGGTCGTTCGCCTTGCGTTGCTTCTTTCGAAGATCGCCCCAGTCGCCTTTTACATGACGCGCGAGGCCTGCGGCGATTTCGAACTTGGTGAGGGCCACGAGGGCGCTCGCCGTGGCGGCGATCCTTCCGAGGGGGAAGACCGCCACCGGAGGGTGCAGCGGATACACTTCGTTTCGAACGGGTAGCTGATCAGTATTCAGAAGGGAGAAGCACCGTTGAGACGGAGCGGTCCCACTCGGTGATGATCCAGAAGCGCGTGCCCCCTTCTCCGGTGTAAGCGGAAAGAAGGCGGGAGCCGTTTTGCAACGCCTCCTCGTTGGCTTCGAGATCCTCCTTCGGAAGCTCGCCCCAATCACCACCGAGATGGCGAAGTAGCGCAGCCTGGATGTCTAACGAGGTCAGGACCTCCATAGCGCCGGGCGTTGCGCAAAGCTGGCCCAGCTGGAAACGAGGAAATGATTCTGTCATAGGCCGTGATCGCTGAAGGTTGCCGCGATGGCATCCACATCGTCTCCGAGAAGCTCCTCTATGCCGCTTTTGGCCGACACGAGGTCGGGCCGAGGAACGGCATCCTTGGGACAGCCGGGACGGCGGATGACATGCATCAAGGTTATGCCAAATTCATAGCCGGTGGCTTTGAGCATGGCCCAGTAGGGACCGGCGAGACGCTCCCCGACAGGGAGCCTCCGCCAGGCAATCGCCTCGGTGTACGAAGCGACCGTTTCATAGATGGAGTCGTGGAAGAGATGATCCGTGTCCCACGGCTCCCGGCAGGTGGAGCAGAGAACGTCCATGGGAAGAAGCTGTCAGAATGGTTTGAGGAGGGCTTCTACCTGGGTGCGTTCCAGCAGCTCCGGCTGCGGATGGTATCCGCCGATGTCGATGATGCGGACGATGGAGGAACGGCACAGGCGCGATGCTGCCTCCGAAGCCCCTCTGCGCCCCGCCTCATCCGCATCGAAAAGCAGATGAACAGGCCGTCCGGCTCCGGCTGCTTCGCGGATCAGAAGTTCTTGCCGCGAAGACAAGGAAGAGCCGAGAATGGCGACGGTTGCCGGGAACCCGAGCTGGACGAGATGAAGGCAGTCGAAGACGCCCTCGACGACAAGCAGGGGAGCGGATGCATCCGCATTGACCGCACGGTCGATGTTGAAGACTTCGAGGCTTTTTCGGAATCCCTTGGGCAGTTTGTATTTGCCCTGGCCCGAAGGCGGCTCGCCAGGCCAACGACCGATGTAGCCTGTGACGGCTCCAGCGCGGTTGCGGATGGGGATAGCGACATGTCCGCGAAGGCAGCCGCGGGCGCAATATCCGATGCCATAGCTCGCGATGGTGGCCTCGGTGAGGCCTCGCTCGTTAAGATAAGGGTGATCGGGCTTGAGTGCCTTCAGAGCGAATGAAAGAGGCGGGTTTTCGCCCTCCTCATCTGGGTCATCGGCGACTGTCGGCGGCGGTTGAAGTGGCTGAGAAGACGGGCGGGGGGAAGCATCCGTCGTCTGCCTGAGTGCTGTTCCAACAGGACGATTCGTGACCTTGTCAGGCATGAACCACTCCTGGAGAAGCAGCGCAGCGTCCCGGAAAGAGATGCCTTCCCGGAGCGAAACGAAGTCGATGACGTTGCCGCCTCGACCACAGGTGCCGAAGCAGTTGAAGCAATTGCGGGACACAGACACACGAAACTGAGTTGGATTGGTGCCCTTGTGCAGGGGACAAGGGCCCGAAAGACGATCTGCTGCGCGCTTGAGAGAGCCCAGCAGATCGTAGCGTTCGAGAACCTGGAGGATGCCAACCCGCGATTTCACCTCCTTGAAATCGACGAAGGCGCTATGGGGAGCGGTGGAAGTGCTCATGATAAAGAACTGGGTTTGATGGAATGGCTTGGGGTTGAAGACAAAAAAGCCACTCAGCAAAGGCTGGTGTGGCTTCCTTGAGGCCAATTGTATCACGACCTTTCCGACGATGACCGGACCCCTGTGGATAACTCACAGTTTGTTGTTCAATATGACCGTGATGTGTCGGATTACCGGACAATAGGTCGTTCAATTTAACGACGGTTTGGCAGTTCCTGAGACACGACCCTAACTAGGCAGAATTTCGGCGTCCAAACATATGCTCTCGTAAATTCAAAAAAAAGGTTATTCAAGAGGCTGCTAAATCTAAATCGGGTGAACCAGCAGGAAAGACGAACTTTCCTATTTGGCCTCATAGCTCATCGCACCATGGGTTTAAGGACGATTTTTTGTGTGAATATAAAGACCAGACACCGACTAATAAGAATTATATTTTTGCCCCTTGGTGAAGAGCCAAACCAGGGCGCTGGGGATCGCAATAACCCAGGCGAATCCGATAAACGTGGCGATGAAGTAAGACGGAGTCTGCTGAACGAAGCTCTTGGCGTCATAGAGCATGAAACCGAGTGAGAGCTTGGCATCTCCGGCAATTCCGAGAAATCCGAGCGCGCCCATAAGTCCGGCACAACCGGCAAAAAGACCCAAGAGAAGGGGGACCAGCCGCGGGGCAATATGAGGCAGCGCATGTTGCCACAAGATCTGCCAGCGCGATGCGCCAAGGACTAGGGCCGCTTCGATGAATGCCGCACGATCGAGAGAGGAAAACTCGTCCTTTAGGAATGCGGCGACGACATTCCAAGTGAGCAATCCAACAAGAACCGCAGTGCCCCATTCGGATCTCAGCTGAAGAGCTGAAGCTATCGCAAGAGCAGGCAGGATCGCTCCTATCCCGTCCATCACACCGACCATAGTGCGGATGGTTTCCGACAGCCACCTTTGTGAGTCTCGCCATAGCGTGGCAATTAAGGCTCCGCAGAAGAAGGCTACTGCGACCGAGATGCTGCACATGAGTGCAGTGCGGAGCACCGCAAAAGAGACGGTGGTGACCAAAGGGTCGCCGTATGGTGTCTGCCAGTTCACGTCGCGGAGGGAAAGCGTTTGTTCCATGCAGCAAGCGCCTGCGAAAGGAAGATTACCGGGCCACCCACAGCTAGAAACCATCCAGCAGCCACGGGCTGGTCTCCCGAGCGGATAGCCTCGGTCAGAACCGAGCCGATGCCCGGACGGTCAAAGGCCAGTTCGGCGAAAACCGTTCCAAGAAGCAAAGCGAGTAAAGCACGGTTTGCTAGCGGGAGCATCTGTTGAAGGATATTGGTCTGCAGTAGCACCCGGATGCGACTCCAAGGCAATCCAATCGCCTCATAGGTCAACACAAAGCGCCGACGTGACATTAGGAGTGCTGTCTTTGCCGCTGCTGTGAAAAGAATCCCGGCAGGCATCAGAGCGACTGCCGTAATCAGCAGCGCGTCAGTGACCCTGCCCGATTTTCCAATTAGCCCGGAGGGAGAAAGCGTTCCCAATCCGAGCAGAAAAAACGCACCTGTGGCCAGGGCAGATGCACTGGCAAATTGTGGCAGGAGAGTTGCAGGGCTAAGAGCTAAAACACAGTGGTGCCATCGACTCGGTCTCTTTGTAGAGTAAAACCAACTCCCTGCTAGAAGCGCTGAAATGGTCACGACCAGCGAGGTGAAGACTACAGGCAAAGAATCCAGTGCCCGCCTTCGCAGAAGCTCTGCCACTGGATAACCAGTGCGCAGTGACACACCGAAATCGAAACGAGAGCAGTGCGTAAGACTCAGCCAATAGCGCTCTGGCAATCTGCCAGTCAACCCCATGCGTTGGCGAGTTTCCTCCAGCAATTCCTTTTTTACAGCGGCAAATCCGAGCTGGGAATAGGCAGCTTCGGGCAGGATATCAAAGGCAAGAAAAACGGCAGCGTGAAGCACGAACAGCAGGACGACTATCCTTAAGATCGTCTTCCCTAGCACGACAGTGAAGCCACTGTCATGGCTGCGTGCGGATAAGTCCATTTACAGGGGTGCCGTTGGCGTCGAAGAATGGCAGTACTCCAACCTGCTGAGCAGTTACTGCTTTTCGCGAAAGCAGCGGCAGCCATGTTGACTGTCGCGAATCGATTGTAGAAACTACCTGCGCAAAGGCTGCCGCTCGCTGTTTGGGATCGAGAACTCCACGCGCCTGGGCCAGTAAGTCCCCGATATCATCTCGACCTTCGCCAAAGGCAGAAAGAGATGAAGACCTGTCGAAGAACGAACACCAAGCATACGGGCCGCTGCTTGGAACTTGAAGCTCAATCCAACAATTCAAAAGATCGAAGTCCTTCTTTACCAGCTTTTCAATGAGTTTTCCTATATCCACGAACTCGGTTTCTATTTTTATCCCGTTTTCGAGTAGCTGATTTTGAATGGCCACGGCGATTTGACGCGATGCGGAATCATTCGCCGAAACGAGCGTAAGACCATTGGGAAAGGCCATTCCAGTCGGCGCGTCCGGCATAGCAGCAGTCGCTACCACTACAGCAGAAGGAGGTGCAATGCTGGCAGTGGCCTCTGCGCAGCCGGACGGAAATATCCCACTTTCTAGTTTCGCCCGGTCAATCGCTTGAGAAAGCGTCAGGAGGGAATCACGGCGCCTTAGCTCCGGGACGGACGCGAGCTTCGGCGACTGCCAATTCAACACGATATAGGAAAGTTCTTCGACTTTGAAGGTTGAAATTACGGTGTTAGGAAAGGCTGCCTTTGGCTTCAGTCCTGCATCAGACGAATCACAGACTTCAGCTATCATAGGGCCTCGAAGTCGCACCATTGAGACATCTTTTGATCTCAGGGCTGAGAGTCGAGCCGCATCGTCAGAGATCGGTCGAAACATAAGTTCATCAGCTTTGCCTTTGGCGGGATGACGAAGAGTACAGTGCAACGCGCTTGGCTCAAAATCGCTTGGGGCGTATGGCCCACATCCGATCACATGAACCCCGAACGGCTTCACTGGCGATTCACCAGAACCTTTCTGAACTATTGCAACAGACAAATTGCAGAGCATCGATGCCGCGTCTGGCTCAGGTGCAGAAAAGGCAATCTCAATCACGTCCTTAGAAGGTGACGTGATTCCAGAGATATGCTCAGATTGCTTCTCGTCGAATTCTTTAATGCCAGTGACTCGATCAAGAATCCACCGATGAAGATTCTGGGACTTCCTGTAGCGTTCCAGGGTATAAAAAACGTCGTCAACGGTCACGCGAGCGCCATTCCAGAAAGTAACATCGGGGTCGATAGTGATAGACAGCTTGCGCGCATCGTTAGTAACTTCCATTTTCTTTGCTACCATCGGTATCAAGCGGCCACTCTGATCAACCCACGCAAGGGGCGCATGAACAGCGGTCGAAACCTGAGAAGAATGGATATCCATCACCGCCACGGGATCAACGGTAAGCGGGGCGGCTTCGAGGGAAATTACAAGGCTGGTGCCGGTAGGCGCTGGAGAGCTGCTCCTGAAAAGATAAAATGCGAAGCCGATCAACGTTACAGCCAGCAAGAGAAGAAGAGGTTTATTCATAAAGATGGATTAGGCTGCACGGCGGCCAGAAATGCGCTCATGAGTGGACAAACGGGCGTGGGTCCCACCCATTTCTCGTTCTTGGCGCAGTTGATCCATCGAGAGATCTATATCCGTGGGATCAGTGTACATTCCATAGCTCCCGATCTTAAGGTTTATATTCACAAAGTCTTCTTTGGAGAGCAAGGCACCATCATGACGAATGCGAAGAAAGAACCCAGGAGCTGGTGAACGTGCGAAAAGCCAAACACCTGACTCAAGTTGAACCTCAATACGCCACACATGAAGATCCAATTTGCCCCACCGATCCTCGCCGATCATGCGCCTAATAAAAGGAAGTTCTGTTTCCACTACCACTCGACTCGCCACATCGACTAGCCGACTGGCCAACTCTATCATTCGGCAGGTTGTTGAATAAGTTGCCGTCGATGTCATGCGTCCGTCCACGGGCAACATGAGGGGTGATGTTGTCCATTGGTCGATGGACTTCCCACGGAGGCTTTCGCCCACGAAGGCGACGGCTTCAAGGGTGCTTTCTTGGAAGGTGGTGTTGACGGCAACCGCTTCAGTGCCGCCAGCATCTCGACCCTTCATAGCAGCATTGAGCACTCGAAACGGATCGCCTGCACGGAGCCCAGACCCATCAACGTCCACTGAAACAGCAAGCCAGCTTAAAGGTGTTGAAGGCATTCGTGGCAGCCAATGATTGATGCCAGAAACAGATGCCGAGAGAGCGCCAAATGAAGCGGGTCGACGACCAAACGGCGTCGAGTGATACTGGTGCGCAATCCGCATCAGTAACTCAGGCGATTCAAAGGGTTCTTTACCACTGAGTACCAGGTGATTGATCTCTGCACCATGTTTGATGAGCCTGGTAGTCGCCTCAAATATCGTATCTTCAGGAAGCGTGACTGTTCCACTCTGCACCAAATTGAGGTAACAATTGGTGCAGGTGTTCGTATAGGCACACCGATTGTTAGTCTCAATATTTGTGAGAACAACCTGGCCTTTACGCGGCAAGCAGGATGCAGTTTCCAAAGACATTTCAGCGAGGGCGGCCATGTTAATAAAGTACGATTATGAGTTCAGTCCCACTTTTCTCCATCTTTTATCATCATCATCAATCAGCCTGACGGCAACACCTGGAATGAGTGGTCGTATTCTACGTTCGTTCAAAAAATCAGCAACAACACTGGAATCCAATTGAATCACCTGAGTTGTCCACATGATGGGATTAAAAACCTTTTGAAGTGCATTTTGCTCAGTTTCGGTAAGCGAGCTGCAAGCCGAATAAAGAGTCGGATAACCCACCATCACAAAGGGGATAGTCACAATAGGTGACATAAGTATGCCCGCGTCAAACAACTCCTGCTGGCTTAGGTTTTTCCGACTATCAACATACAGGGTCATTCTACTGACCACCCTGTCGCCGAGCGGCTTTAGCGCCTCAATCATAGTGCGCTGGCTTGCCTCGTCAAATTTGTCTCCGCCCTGTAGCACCAAGAATACTGTCACAAAAGTCTTGGCCTCACTTCCAGGAATGATCAGGTCATCAATCCATTTGCGAAAACTTTCGAGAGCGTTGCCTTCAAAATATTTGAGAACGTCTGCACCTTGCCAGCGCCAAAAAAAAACGATATGGCCACCACGTTCGTCTTCCTTCCATTCGGCAGCGAGTTCGAGGAGGAGTCTTTGCGAAAAAAAGCAGCCAACAGACAAAGCGGAGCTGCTCCTGGGTAATTTTTGTGGAAGCACGTGTTTTACGATTTCCTTGGCCTGATTATGCAATCCAGTCAGTGCATCAGCAGTATCCGACGTGGGAGCCGGGTGGCTCGGATCATAACCTGCTAATCCGAGGAGCTTCTTCACCAAATCGTCTCTCTTGAGTTTATGCTCGTCGGCAAGAATAAGACCCAGGCGCGCCACCTGATCAGCGGACGGCTTCATTTTGTTTTCTCGTCCCGCAGGGGTCTTACCTGGATTCTGCCAGAAGTAGAGTGTCGTGTCACTGATTTGAAGCGCGTCCTTGATGCTCTTTCGGAGCTCTGGATTTTTTTTGCGCCGCTTGCCTTTAATCGTTGCGGACAAAAGAGACTGCAGTTCGGCGGCAAATCCGCCCTCGGGAACAGTGACAACATCAACCTGCGGCATACCAACATCTCCGGCATTCCGCTTTGTGCGCGGTTTTTTGTTCTCAGGGGGTAAACTCATCGGTTCATGTCTTTGTAATAACTACACCTTTCCTCCAGACGGAAGGGAAAGCAATTTCATTCATACCGTTACACGAACAAAGTTTTCGTGAACGCATTGAAATAGATCCAGGGGGGTGTATAAATCATTGCCATTTTTCCGTTGCAATACCATCATTTCTCAATAAAAATGGCCTATCTCCTCTAACGAGGAGATAGGCCGAGCATCTGTCTCACGTCGTGTTAGCGCACGTCGCAAGTAGGGCCTCCAGATTGGAAACCTGCCCGCATCAAACTAGCTACACACTTCAATATGAAAGCTAAGTCCGAAGCCATCCCATCTTGGCAAATAATGGGAAAAAAGTCAATGCCCCGGCAATGCAGTCGCATTGGCCAATCCGTCCTGAAAGCAATCGTCTTCGCCATTTTCGTTGGCAGTGCCCTAAGCGCAAGTCAAAGTCAGGCTCAATCACGCATCCTCGCGCCCTCAACCGCTCAGCCGCTCCCGGCCCAATTCACGCTCCTTTGGGAACGTGGAAACGCTCGGGAGTTTTGGCTGTACATGGGGTCTGCCCAAGGCCGGAATGATTACTATTCCGCTTCTCAGGGGACTCGGACATCAAGCAGCTTCACCTTACTCTCACCGCTGGATTCGGTGTGGGTGAGGCTCTACTCTTTGGTGCCCATTTACTCTGGCTATGCCAAATCGACGGTGGCGGGTTACCAATGGGTGGCTCTTGACTACCGCTACACGTGTATCAAAACCGTCGCGAGCTCCCAGATCATCGATTCTGCGCTGAGTTGGGGAAACGCAAGAAACGGCTTATACGGAGGACAATGCAAGGAATTCGTGCGTGATGCATTCAACCAAGCGTTCACCAGCGCAGGCGCAAAGACACCTGCGGGGGTGGCGGCAATAGTCCCATCTAATGGTGGCGGGTATTATTGGTTAGACACTAACACAAACAGTGGGTTTCGCTGGATTGCTCGGGTGCTGCCTCGCAGCGGCAGCACTACCCAAGTTGCCCATCTCGCTAGTCTCAAGGCCCTAGTCTTGAAGGGTAAGCGCGGAGATGTGATCCAGTACGGCGGGCTTTCAACGGAAATTCTGCTTCATACGCTGATCCTGACAGAAGACGTCGGCACTAGCGGGGTTGTGCACTGGATGGACAGCAATTGGGACTCGACAAAACCGAGGACGATCGGCACTGCCCGTAGCAAATCCGTGACGGATTTTACCACGTTCGTCGGGAAAGCTATCACCATCAACAATGTGATCGTAAACCGAGGTATGACCCTTTATAGGGTCCGCGACGACCTCCGCAGATAGCCAATAAGGTAACTCACTGCCTGTCCCATGACTGGGCGGGCAGTGAGAGTCGGTCTGCGCGCAGCCTAGCCTTACATGGCCGCACCATAGCAATAGCCTGCTGCCCCCGGGCAATGTCATTTGACAAAAGGCACGCCAGTATCGCGTCGGATGCGCCCCGCCATAAAACACTACCAAGCTGTCAGGCGATCCATCATGCCAAAAAATTCGCAAAGCCATCCTTCTTCAATTTCATGAAAACGTATTCAATTCTTGTGCTGGCGCTGGCCAGCCTTTTTAGCCACTCCTTCGGGCAGGAACCATTCTTCGTTGGGGAGGCTGTCCGAGCCACACGCGATTCCTTTGTGTACCAGTCGACTGTGTCGAATGCTCCGATAGTCGCAACCGCTCGTAGTGGGGAGAATGCGGTGGTCACCCAAGTCTTCCAAGCGCCGAGAGACATTCGCACAGCCTACAACGCGATATCGAATCCGCTAGTTTGGTGGGTCTACATTCGGCTGGAGCGAACCCCAGCGCTTTCCGGGGCGATGCCCACCACTGACGAATACTTTCCCACGGAACCCGCCATCGCGGCGACATCTCCCACAGGCAGCCTACCGTTTCCCAACTGGTCACCAGCTACTCTGATAACCGAGCCAGATACCACGATCACGCTGACAATTGCGCCAGTTTTATCACATGGTATCCGCTTTGATTACATTACCGCAGTGCGCATCTCGGGAGAGACCGAATGGATTGCTTGTGGAGGTACGCAGGCACCGGAGTACAGCCCCTCACGCACGTATAACCGTTTTTTCCAACTGCCTAGTGTACTTTGGGAAAATATCTCTGGTTCACGGGCTATCGACTTGAGAACCGCGATTGCGTACCTGGGCGAGGAATTAGCCTCATCAACAGTGAGTGGAGCATTCGTCATCGGCACAGTTGTGCCAAGCTTCACTGAACTCCCAGCGAATCAGTTGCTGGCTGTGGGTGATTCAATGAACTTGACCTGCTCAGTAACCGCAGGATGCGGCCTGAGCCTTGAGTGGCTAAAAGACGGAACTGCGATTCCAACCGCAACAGGCACAGCGTTGAGCGTGCCGCAGACCAAGCTTTCAGATGGCGGGACATACACCGTGAAGGGTAGCTATCCTGCTGGAATGATCAGCGCAACCGCCGAGGTATGCATCGTTGCTGCTACGATCAAGCAAATGTCAGTTACCAGAGGTCAGGCCATCGCGCTCGTCGGTGCACAGGGAGTTGCCGACTCATTTACGTGGGAGAAGGACGGCATCAGGGTCAAGAACGGCAGCGACTTCACAGGGGCCGAATCTGGATCGCTTACCATTACAGCGGCGAATCCAGATCCAACGGGGGTCTACAATCTGACAGTATCAGGTGCGGGCAAAACCATCGTGGGAGGGGACTTCACCGTCACATTGGCAAGCAGCCCGCCGCACACTCCGACGCTTCTTCCTCAGGTCTTCGAACAAAGTATGATCGGCAAGGCATTTACCCACCAAATTGAATTTGCAGAGGATCAGCCGGGTGGCCTGCCATCAAGTTTTAGCGCCAAGGGTCTGCCGGCTGGATTCAAACTGAACCCGACGACAGGAGTGATCACCGGTGAGCCGAAGAGTGCGGGTAAGTATCAAGTGACACTTGCGGCATCCAATGCCGCAGGCGTAAGCGCACCAATTATCGTCAGATTGGAGATCCAGCCGGTGCTCCCCTCATTGATAGGTTCATGGATCGGAGTGCTAGGAATCGGTCAGGCAGAGGGGGCGGTTGGCGGCAGGATTGATCTTTCGGTGGCCGCAAGCGGAATGTTCACCGGCAAGCTCTTGATCGGAGCGACTGCATTTGCCTTCACCGGTAAGCTCAATACGACGGAAATTTTCGATTTGGGTTTTGCTCATGCCGCGGTAGCCATTGTCCGCCCGGCTCCGATGTCAAGATTGACTCTTCAAATCGACTTTGACACCACAACGAGCACGATCTCTGGATCTTTGAATGACGACACCGAATCCCTTCCGTTGTCGCTAAATGGCTGGAGAAACACCTGGAACAAGAACCATCAAGCAACGAGTCACTCGGGTGTTCACAGCTTCGCGACAATTAACCCGATTTCAGTCGAAGACGATAAGGACATTCCGCTGGGCAGTTGCTTTGGAACGATTGCCGTCAACGCTGCCACTGGTGCTACTACTGTCTCAGGCAGGGTGGCTGATGATACAGCTTCAACCCCTATCCTTTGCACCGGATTTCTCGGGCCAAACGGTGAGGTCATCTGCTACAACGCCCGTTACTACGGGTATTGTGCGAGCTTGAAGAGGAATTCGGTGAATGGTTGCTTGCTTTCCGAAATGGTCATCGCGGCGGACAGCCATATCATCGAAAGTTCATTGACCTGGAAAAAGGGACGACAGACCCGGGAGACTCGCGCTTACCCAAATGGGTTCACAGTGGAAACGGCAGTACACGGCGGCAAATATGCACCCCCAGTCAAAGGAAGTCGTCTGTTCGGAATGCTGAACGATAGTGACTTCGTTTACTTCACTTGTGCGGGTGCCGATCTGGCCGATTCCGTCTCAGATCCTAGTATCACTGTTTCGGTGACGGCCGCGAATCAAATCATCGTCCCCTCCAAGGCCTCAGGCCTGAATCCGTGCAATACACTTTTGAAGATCACCGCTTCCTCTGGCTCTATGTCGGGCAGTTTCAAACTGGGTGACCCTTTACCAGGTGGCCGACAAGTATCTTTTACGGGCGTACTGGTGAATTCTCCAGAAGGAGGCCAGACCGGATACGGCTTCTTCATGATGCCAAAGCTGCCGGAAATGGGCCAGAAGATAACGACTTCTCCATTGCAATCTGGGCCGGTGCTGATTACGTCGTGGTGAATATATGATGAAAGTCCGTAGGAATTCAAATCAATCATTCACCTCTCATGCAACACAGTGACAAAATTCAAGAAAGGAAAACCTGAGTCAATATACTCAAGTTTCTACGCTCGTTTATCATATGCTTTCAGTGGCCGCAGCGGGCGGTCTCGATGAGAATAGGGCGAAGCAAATCTATGGCGAGATCCTTGATTCCTACTCCACATCAATGGGACGTCGGATTATTTTGGCTACTCCGCGACGATATTTTTAAGTGCTAGTCGCTACAGATGGGCAGATAGAGACAAGGGGAAATCCGCCTGAATTTTTGAACTAAACCCTAATTGGACCAAGCAAAGGTAACTAAATACTTCCTCAACAACTAGCAAGGGAGGCGATGATTCCGCTTTCAGTGCACGATCAAAGTTGAATCGGCGTGGCCTTCCTCAGATCCATCTAACATGCCCCTTTTCGATACCACCAAAGTCCCCTTGTGGATAACTCAAACGTTGTAGGCCGGAAGAATCCAGACCTTCTTTCCTGAGCACGTTTCCCAGCACTGTCGGAATGCATCGTCCTGGACCAGAAGTTCCGATGCGACGGCGAACAGGAACATTTTTGACTCGCCGTTCTTGAAGGTTGATGCTGTTGCCTGTTGAAGAGAAAAGAGCCGCCTCCTGGATTCGGCCACCACCAGCACACGAAAGGCGGGAATCTGAAACCTGCTCCACAGGACCCCTTGTCGGCGTGTTTCCTTGTATGAAAGGATTTTGCGATGGAATGAGGATTGGGATATCCCCTTACGAATAACAGGCATGGTGCCCCGATCCACCTCCATGATGTAATATTGCGGTTCACTATCAGGAGACTGAAGAGAAAAGGCCCCGTCAGGAATCTGCCAAGCTTTCAGAATTTCGTGCCCTGGTTTCAGAGTAACGGACCATTTCAAGCGCACAGACCGTCGATCTGGTGCAGACTGCCCAAACGGCCATTCCTGGGGCCAACGAATGGTCAATGCCCTTGCAGTCGCTGCAGCTTCCATTGCAACCAGAACGTCGGTAACCCGCAAGGAATGGGAGAGTGACAAGGCTACAGTGGTCCCTTTCTGGTTCGGCAAGGACTGGACTTGATAAGACGCATGCTCGCTCAGCGCCTTCAATCCTCGTTTGGTCAGGCAATAAACGATCATCTGCCCGATGTTGTCTCGGATATACATCTGCTGGACTGGCCGATCCAGAAAGCCAGCATGGAACAATCTTCCAAGTCGGCGGACCAAATGCTGACGGCTTCCAGGAAGGAGCTTTAGCAGGTGATGAGACTGAAGAAACCGAAGGCGACCGACGGCTGAGAGGATGCCGAGATCTCGATCTGTGAGAATGAGACGGCCGCTATCAGTGACGCGTTTGAATCGTGGCTTCCTTGGCCGCGATTGATGCATTCATCCATTTTAACACAAATTCAGTTTCAGCGTTGCTCAGTTATTTTTGACCTGACCAGCGTCTCAGTTTCCTCTCCACTTGCAGACGGGGACTGCAGAACCGCTGTCGGCTTCGAGTCATGCTCGAACCGCGGTGTCCTTTAGCGACCAATATTAGCGGAACCACGGAGACGCGAATCGGCTGCATTGTTCCCTCAGCAGGGCGCACAAGCACCGTGAAAGTCGGCAGCTCGGCAAACAGACCGGGAGCCATCGAGTGGCCATAATTTGCAGCCATCACCTCCGCGTCCTCACCTGATACCCGGAATGTAAAAATGCTGCCCGCATTACCCAACACCGCCTCCCGCATTAGAGGTGATAACTGACCAAGAAACTGATGGGCCATGAGGAGCTGAATACCGAATTTTCGCGACTCCGAAAGCACCGTCGCCATGGCGTCAGACAGGAAGCCATGGGCTTCATCCAGGATGAGTGTGAATGGTTTCCGTTCAGAAATGGGCATTGAACCGCGCTCCATCGCCACGGCTGCAATGGAGGCAGTGAGAAGCGCCCCAAGAAGCCGCGCTGCATCTTCACCCAGTTTACCTTTGTCGAGATTGACCACCAGGATCTTACCTTCATCCAGAACCGCCCGCAGGTTCACCTTCATCTTCACCTGGCCCAGCGAATGCCGCACGGGTGGAAAGGCCGCGAGCTGGCCGAGCTTGTTCAAGACAGGAGCAATGGCTTCCGTCCGAAACCGTTTGTCCCAGGCCTCATATTCGCGCTCCCAGAATGCACGTATGAATGGATCGCGACATTGGCGGACAGCCCAGGCGCGATAAACATCGTCGGTCAGGAGCCTTGGGAGGGCGATGAGGCTCGTGTTCTGGCAGTCAATGAGCACCCGCAGCGAATGATACAAAACATGCTCAAGCCTTGGCCCCCAGCTTTGGGACCACAGGTGCCTGAACGCTGACACCAGAGCCGAAGCCAGACGCGGTCTCGCCTCCAATGGCACTGAATCTGAAACAAAATTCAGGGAGGGGGCATACTCCTCATCCCCGAAGTTGAGGTAAATCACGTCGTCAAGCCGGGACCTGGGAACCGCATCCAGCGTCCAGGTCGCAAGATCGCCGTGCGGATCAAAAACGCCCACCCCTTGACCGGCCTGGATCAGCCCGTCAATGAGAAGCTGAAGCAGCGTGGACTTACCGGTACCGCTCTTGCCCAGGACATAGGCGTGACGCGACAGCTCCGCCAGAGGCAGAAAATAGGGAACTTTGAAACCGCCATAGGTATGGCGGTGGCCGAGGAAAATGGAATCATCATTCATATCGGAGGCGGCCGCCCTCGCCCGAAGCTCATCCGTCCCATCGTGAAGATTGGAAGAGCCAGAAGGCCAGCATGCTTTTTGTTGAAGAGCCGGTTGGGAGAGAGGCTGTCGCCGATACCGAAGCCGGAGCTTCGGAGCAAAGGACAAGCCCCCCTTATTATACCAGTTTTAGAAACCGTCGTTGACCCCGTACACCAGTTACCACGTCGTCACCCGTTCATCCGTTCACCCGTTAAAAAACCCGTGGATCATGCAGCCGCCTTGGGCGGGTTGAATCCGTCAAGGCAGGGGCCGGGCTTAACCCCGGCTGCTGCCACACCCCGTCAGGGAAAAACGTTGGGGCAGAGGTGGGCCGCAGGCACAGGCTTGAGCGGAGGCCTGGCGCAGCGGCCGTATTCAAGCCTGTGGCTGTGGAGGGTGGGGGAGCGGAAACCTTCGTTAAACCCGTCGTCTCGCCAAGCGAGAATCCTTCGTTGAACTCGTTCCCCACGTGTCGTGCCCGCCTCGCGGGCCGACTTCCACAGAAGGGCGATGTCCTTGACGCGATAGCGCTCCGGACTCGCCTGATAACCTTGGGCTTCTGTGGAAGTCGGGCCGTGAGGCCGACACGTGGGAAGTCGTTTCGCCCTTTGTTATCAAAGGGAAACCGCCATGGGCGGTGTCGTTGCCCCGACATACCGGGTATGTCGTCCCGATTGTCGGGGCAGCCGTTCTCCGCCATCCACAGCCAGCCTGTTGACAGCAGGCGGGCAAGTACGGTGTACTGCGAATGTCCGATAGGACGGGCACCTTGACAAATCGCTGCAAAAGATGCGAAAACATAGGGATCAGGTATCCCTGATCCAGACCTCGGGGAAGACGGCCAACCGCTTCCTTCTGGGCCTTTTATTGGTCTAACAAGACATCAATGTACATCACTTACGCCCGACGGGCCGGAGATTTCAAACCCGCCGTCGTCACCCCGGTTGTCTCGGACAACCGGATGCTTATCAACGAATACCTGGCCTGGAAAGCCACTCATACCCGTTCAGCAGGCGAAAAATACGCCCTCTGGGTAACCCGCTTCCAGGAATTCACAAACAAAGCGCCCGAGGATTTGGTCATTGGCGATTGGACCGCCTTTGCTTCCAGCCTGAATGGGCGCTTTGCTCCGAAGTCCGTGGAATTTGCGTTGAGCATCATCCACAACTACCTCCGCTACTGGCATGAGCAGGGCAGGCTTCGGCTGCCATTGTACCTCGCCCGTATCCCGACAGCCAGGGCTCACTCGCATGAAGCCATCAGCGAGGAAGAATACCGACGGCTGCTAGACGTGCTGAAGGCTGAGGAACACCTGCGCGACCTCGCAATCGTCAGACTGCTCCACGACACCGGCATGCGGGTGGGGGAACTGGAATCCCTGGAAATCGAGCAGATCGAGGAAGACAGCTCGGCGGTCATTGACACGGAAAAGACTGTCCGCCGTCGCCGGGTCTTCTGGAACCAGGACACCGATGAAGTTCTTCAGCGCTACCTGGTGAACCGGATCAATGATGGACCCGAAAGTGACTGGCTCTTCGCGGGACGCACTCCCGGCAAAGACCATCTCAACCGGCGAACCATCGAACGGATGATCAGGGACACGTGCGAAAGAGCCGGAATCACACGGAGGCTGACGCCGCACTCCTTCCGGCACGCCTTCATCCACCGCATGGCCGCACTGGGAACGCCGGATGCGATCATCGCCCAGCTGGTAGGGCACAGCACCCCGAATACGATTTCGCACTACACGAAGCTGTCCAGGCCTGAAGCCGAGCGATTTGCCAGGCTCCAGTTCAGCCATCTGGCGCTGGCAGCCTAAAGCCGGTGGTCGCGGCTCCAGTTATCCACAGTCTCACCCTCTGTACAAGAGGCAGGGCATCCAGCTATAATTCCAGACAGTTTCTTTTCCCTTCCGCATTGGTCGCGACCACCCCTCAAACCGAGGGGACAAAGCCTACGGCATTGATGTCGCACAATGAGACTTTCCGCTCGTCAAGATTGACGGAACGAAAAGGCAGTGATCGGAAAGAAACGGCTCCGGTGCAGCTCGAACGAAAGTTCAGGCAAACCGGTTCACGGTCGAATTACTCATTCTACTAACTTACCCGCCCCATGCGACAGCAGGAGCTCGAATACATTCCGGTCGGCCAGGACAGGCCACAACATTTCCCAACAATACGTGGCTTCCTTTTGAAATGGTTGTGTGCCTGGCTTGGCGATCCGTGCATGAAATGTTCCTGCGATAAAACGTCGCGGGGTGGGGAGGTAGCGGAACACATCATCGAATTTTAGCAGTCCCAGGCCTGAGAGCACCGCTGCATTTTGCTGGCCGGAAAGGCACGCCATCCGGCTGGGTGCAGAAGCTCTCATGCATGGCACTGGGAATGAACCATCATGGCCAAACAACGGATCGTAAACACACGCTTCTGGGACGATTCCTACATTGCCCTGCTGAGTCCGCATGAAAAACTGCTGTTCCTCTACCTTCTCACCTCGCCTTTGACGACAATTGCGGGAGTCTATGAACTGCCCATAAAGCGGGCGGTGTTCGACACTGGACTTACCCTTGAAGAGATTACGCAAGGCTTCGCCAAACTGGAGCAGGACGGCAAGATCCTGCGGCAGGACGACTGGGTGGCCATCGTCAACTTCGTCCGGCATCAGACCCTCAACCCCAAGGTCCGGACGGGCATCGTCCTGGAGATGACCCGCTCGCCAAGGGAACTGGTCAAACGCCTGCCCGAGAGTGTCCAGGCAGTCCTCATGCAGTCCGATAGGCTATCGCATTCTAATTCCAATCCTAATTTGAATTCAAATTCCAAAGGGGAGCGGCCGGAGTCCCCTGCCCCGGCCTTCCCGACGGACATCCGCAGCGAGATTCATGAGATTCTGGGGAGGAGGCGGCTTTGACCGCCCCTCCCGGTGAAGGTCGGCCTGAAGTCCGGTTCACGGTGAAGTGGACTTCAACTGACCCTCACAAGCATCCATGCAATGAAAACAGCAAAATCAAAAGCCGAATCAGGCGAAATCCAAAGACCGGACACCTACCAAGCGGTGACCGACACCATTCTGAAGAAACTCGAAGAAGGCGTCGTCCCGTGGCGCTGCCCCTGGGACAAGAAAGTCGGCAGGCCGCGCAACTTCGCCAGCCAGCGCGACTACCAGGGAATCAACGTCATGCTGCTCGGAGTGAAGCGATTTGCATCGCCTTACTGGCTGACCATGCGCCAGGCCAACGACCTTGGAGGCCAGGTGCGGAAAGGCGAGCACGGCACGCTCATCGTCAAATACGGACGCCATGAGCGGCGAACCAAAGGCAAGGAGGAGGAAACCAAAGCGGTGTATTATCTCCGGGGCTACACAGTCTTCAACGCCCTTCAGATCGAAGGTGTGGAGTTTCCGGGAGCTGAAGAGCAGCAACCGGCGGCGAACGAACTGCGGATTGAATCCGCCGAACGGATCATTGCCCAGATGCCAAACAAGCCGACCCTCAAGGAAGGCAAGACCGTCAGGGCCTGCTATCGCGTCAGCACCGACACGATTGAAATGCCCGCGCGCTCCCGCTTCGAGAGCCCGGAGAGTTACCACCTCGTCCTCTTCCATGAGATCATCCACGCCACCGGCCATGAAAGCCGGCTGAACCGGAAGAGTCTCATGGGAGCGACGGGTGCCGTGATGACCGAATATTCCAAAGAGGAGCTTGTGGCCGAAATGGGCTCGGCGTTCCTCGGCATGGAGGCAGGCATCGTTCAGGATGAGCATGAGCAATCCGCCGCTTATATCCAATGCTGGCTGGACACACTCCGCGAGCCGAACCGCAAACGCTGGATCGTGGAAGCGGCAAGCCTCGCGGCAAAAGCCGCCAATCATGTGCTGGCCATTGAATAGTTCCTTCAACTCAACAACCCCTCCGATGCATTCATCGCGAGGGGTTTTTTTGTTGCTGCGAGTCAGGGCAGGCCTTTTTTCATTTCCTCGTTGAGATTGAGGCCATCGGCCCAGACCACCGCAAGATAGCGCCCGTACTTCTCCTTCTTGTCCTTGACGGTCTGCACGACGATTTCGCTGCGGTCCGCCAGCAAGGCGCGAAGCTTCGCCGCCCACCGGAGGCCGTCCTCCTTTTCAGGGCCGCGCACCTCAGGGGCCTCCACATCCAGCAGGCGCAGGCTCTGGTTGTGCATCCACACCCCGAAGCCCAGGTCGATATGCATCACCACGGTGTCGCCATCGATGACACGCACGAGTTCCGCCCGGTAGACGTAGCTCGGCTGGGGGGATTCCTGGGCAGGAGCGGCCAGCGCCAGCAGCAGGAGGCAGAAAAACGTTTTCATGATCAGAATGAAAAAGCCGGTATTTCGAGACGCAGCGCCGGGATCGAGTGGATGAGGCATCGGACCAGCATAGGAATGAGAGGCATCTCCTTTCCCATCATCCGATATGCTACAATGGGGCGATGATCAAATCCTTGCAATGGCTGGCCATGCATGGCCGGGAAACCTTGGAAACGGCGGCCCTGGTTTTTAGCCTCTTCTTCACGGCGGTTTCCTTCCGGGCGGACACGAAGGAGAGGCGGATTTCCAACCTGATGGCGCTGGCCGGAAGCCACCGCGAGCTGTGGCTGCACGCGGGCGAGAACCCAAAGCTCGCACGGGTCCTGAAACCCGACCCGGATCTGAAAAAGCATCCGGTGACGGCGGCGGAACGGCGGTTTGTCCATCTTCTCATCACGCATCTAGCGGTCAGCCATGCCGCGCTCAGGCACGGCGTGCTGCCGGGCCTTTCTGGCCTGGAGAAGGACGTCTGCCATTTCTTTTCGCTGCCGATCCCCAGGGAGGTGTGGACCTGGAGCCGGGAGTTCCAGGATCCGAAGTTTGTCCGTTTTATCGAGAGCTGCCTGGCACCCGAATGACGCTCCGTTGTCCACAGTCAGGTGATTTGACAGCAAGGGCTCGGAGGAAGTACACTGATACTGAAATCGCCGCCGCCCCGACACTGCCTCCGTATGGAGGTCTTTCCGAAAGGATAGGGGCGGTGGTTTTTATTTTCTCCATGGCCGGCTTGGGCCGGGTGACGCCTGGCGCATGAAAACAAGGCTCCTGTCGTCACATAATCCGATCCTGGTTAAAAACTTCTTTCGTCTCCGGCGTGCCCGGCAGATTCTATCCGCCAACTCCCTGCGGTGGCAACATCGCGGGGAGTTGGTTTACAGGTCCTTGGCATGGCGGCCCCCACCAAAGCCGGAGCAGGCCGCATCATCCAAGGTGCGTTGAAAGCCGCAAAGCAAGGGCCACGAGCGTGCGCACCGGGTTGGCCGCCGAGCTGAGCGGCATCACGGACATGTCGCAGGCAAAGAGCCTCTGCGTGCCGACAACCCGTAGGTCTTCATCGACCACCGAGTCCGGCGCAAACGGTGCGTCCAGGCGGGGACGGTAGGGCATGCGCAGGCTTCCGACTGAGTGATGAACCGTGCCCCACCCGAAGCCTTTGCCTTCCTGTCCGAACCAGACGTTGGAAGCCGGACGGGCGGGCTGACCGTGGACCTCGAACTGGGAAAAGATCTGGTGCGTCACATGGTTCAGGACGGCCCAGACATCATCCTTGTTCTTCTGCCAGCCAGCCAGGGCGCTGAACCGGGACTGGGCCAGATAGTCAGCCCAGCTCTGGTTCCGGAAGACGATTTCCGGTACATACCCGTACGGCGGCGCCGGTTTGACTTCGTTGTTCTCATCCAGGCAGTTCCCGAAGCTGAACTTGATGTCAATTCTGGCGGTCCCGGCGGGCGGAGGCTGCGCGGTGCCATCGGCGTCGTTCTCACGCAGATGCCAGTATTCATGATTCAAGTTCATTTCAACATTGAAGGGGTAGCGGATCTGGTTGTTCCCGTCACGCAGCCCGCGCGAGTAGAAGATGATCTTGGCATGGTCGGCAGGCCCCAGGGCGACATTGCCGATCCGGGTCACGAACGTCGTGATCTCATTGGATGTCGGATGGTCGGTGAGGCCGCGTCCCACGAGGCTCTTCACCCCCTCCGGGAGCGAAGGATAGAGGCTGGAGCGGCGAAGCAGCTTCGGGCTCTCGATCGAACCTCCGGCAAGCACGACCTTGTCCGCATGGAACGTCCGTGACTGGCCGCTCCGGGTGTTGCGCACAACGAGACCGACACGGCTGCCATGATCCTGCACGTCCTCGACGAAATGATTCAGCAGCAGATGCAGGCCCGGGCCGTCGCCGTGTCGCGAGCCCGGTGTCAGCCCCACCTGATTGACGAGCAACTCGGCGGTGTTGAACACGCCTGTCGGTTCGGTAAAGTACTTGTCCTTGGGCGTGCCATCATCTTCAAGATAAGGCTGGTGCAGGGCTCGGGGTGTTTCCTGGATGGAGAAGTCGGCTGCCAGCGGTGATTCCCGCAATCGGCTGACAACCGCCTGGGCCGCCGCTCCCAGCGACAGGGATTCATTCATCGTGTCTCCCGCCCGGTTCAACAGCCCGCCCGACAACTCCTGCCGGACCTGCGGAGGAAAATACTCCAGCTCCCATCCCTGCAATGCGGGAATAAGCCCTGACCAGAAGACCGACCGACCGCCGAAATTGAGCTGAGGCTTCTCGCCGATGTAATTCTGGCTGCCGCTGTCTCCAGCCTGCCAGAAGGTGTCGCAGCCGAAGTGCTTGGCGAGACTGCTGTTGGGGAACCTGCAGATGTTGTAGACGTGGGTGGGGTAGAGGAACGAACCGGCTTCGATAACGAGAATTCGCTTCTGCGAGCCCAGCCGGTCGGCGAGATCGTCGGCGAGCACGCCTCCGCCGATACCAGACCCGACGACGATGATGTCAAAATCATCACGCCCACCCATGTATTGAAGGAAAAGGCGCTCCCTGGCAGCCGTCTCTTCGGAAACGAAGTTGGCGTAAGTGTTAGAACTGAAGCTCATGATGGCGTCTTGCAGTTTGGGTTTGAAGCAGGTGGAAACCGCAAGTGCGATATCTGCGGAAAGCATGAGCAAAAAGGCTGCCAAGCAGCTAGGTGAGATACATCTCAATCTTCGGGAAGATGGCGAATTAAACACTATCCTGCAATTTGACCTGCTCAGGATGAACGAGCAAGCACGTCTGATCTTCGTCCGGGACTCATGTCCAGGTCGTGAGTCACACCACCATGAAAGTCCGCATGATTCCGGAAACAACCGGAGACTTGAGACAGCCGGGCTTGAAAGCTCTCCGATCTTGACCACAGGCCGGAACTTTGAAAGAGCCAGCCGGTGTTCGTTATGCTGGTATCGAAATTGCCGCCGCCCCGACACTGCCTCATTATGGAGGTCTTTCTGAAAGGATAGGGGCGGCGGTTTTTATTTGGGCCAGGTCACCACCTCCATTTCGCAGTGGGAGATGAGTCGGCGGCAGACGGCCGCACGGGGTTTGTCGGTGAGCGAACGGGCCACCGCTCCGCAGACCATGTCGGCGAGCTGAAGGAGGTTGTTGCTGCGCGAATCCTGGAGCCGGACCTTGGCGATATGGCCGCCCGCCTCGCCCTGGCCGTTGACGTGCCTGCGCAGATGGGTGGCAAGCTCCCTCCGGAATTTCTGGCTGCCCGTGCCGTCCATGACGACCCCGGCGTTGCGCAGGTAGGGTTTCGCCGCCTGAAACACAAGGTTGCAGGCGTAGCGGTAAAGGTCAGCAGGCTTGGTAAAGCCGCGTTTTGTCAGCTCCCGCTTGTCGAGGACAATGGCAAAATAGATGAATTCGAAGAGTCCGACGGCCCGCATGAACTGTTCCCTCCACTCCTGATTGAGCTTGCTGAAATGGAATTCGAATCCGGGATGCAGCCCCAGCTCCCTGCGCAGACCAGCGATCCGGTCATCCGCGCGCTGGGCTTCCGCACGGTCTTCGAAAAGCACCAGGGTGATGATGAGATTCTTGGAGGAACTGCCACTGGCCTTGATCCCGCTGTCGCCGGATTCATCGATGAACACAAGCATGTTGCCATTCATCGTATCATGACTGCACAAACCGACAAAGTCACCAGCGATGAGCCTGAACTGACACTTGCTGTCAGACCGGAAAAGGCATCAACCCTACATTGGGGAAAAGTCCGCAATGCTGCCAACCCCTGCAAGAGGGTTACCTTTCCCGGGAACACTCTTTTGACGACTACTTCCGCACCAGCTTCATCCGGCTGCCTCCTTGCCCTTCAATCAGATCCTCTCCATCGAATCGAAATTTTAATACCGTCCCCACCGTCCTTTCGGCATCGCGTCCGCAGACTGAATTGAATTCACCTGCACTGGCATCTGAAGTTCTTAGCCATCCCTGGACACCACAATACATTTCCACATCCTGAGGTCCGGTCTGGGTGAGAGAACCTTCCATTTCAGCGGTCATCATGCAGACAAGCCCGTTCGGAAACTTGGACGCTACACTTTTCGGGGTCTTGGGGCTGACGAGAATTCGGTAGGTCCGGTGAAGGGTGGCGCGACCGTTTTTGAAGTGAACGGCATCATGAACCGCCAGCGTTTCGGTGCCCAGTGTCCCTGTGGTTGAACTGGTCCAGACTGGCGATGGCAGCCGGACTTTGACCGGTGGAGGGCTGGGGCGGGCGGGCTCCGCGCGTGATGCTGCTAGTGCCGGGCCGCCTTCGTGCACATCCCGGACAACGGCCTTCTGTCCAACAATCCGCATCCCATTGGGCGAGACAGACACATCCAGGGTGAGATCCGCCAGACCCTTTTGCCAACCGCCTGCGTTGTTTTCATTGCGGAACATCATGGTGTAAGAAGCACGCCAGAGAGAGCCTTCGCGGGAAAGACGGATGTCCCCCTGGACGACTTCCTGGCCTTTGGGCCATCTTTCTCGATGGGCAGATTCGTCAGCGCCAATTCGATCCCGGCTAATCTGTCCCTTCTCCAAAAAGTCGACGGTCTCCGCATAATTGGCCAGCAGACCCGCAAGGTCGCCTTGGGAGGCCTTGCTGTGGTGATCCATCAGGAACGACCTCACCTTGGTGTCTGAAGCGCCCTTCACGAAGGGCGTTTTGGCGGCGACAACGAGGTATGAGGTTCCACTGGGTTCCAAAGCCAGTGCCTGCGGGAATTCGACAGGCTCCAGGGATGTAATGGAGGAAAGAAGGGCATCCGCTTTTGCGGGTGTTCCTACCGTCGTCCACCAGCCGTCAGCCTGCTCATGCCTCCACGGAACCAGCAATCCTTCGGACCAGGTATGAAGCGTTGCGACGACATCTGTGGCATTGATGGTTTCCGTTGCATGGCAGACTACGAAACTTGCCTTGCCGGCCTTCCATTCGACGAGCCTCAAAAAGGCCTTGATACGACGATGGTCAGGTCCAATAGTCTGGCCGTTGAGAGGATTGGTAAGCGGCGCATAGACGAACGAACACAGTTGCCGGTCCCCAACTCCTGGTATGAGCGCATTTTCGGGGACGGGGATATCGACTTCAACACTCTTTGTGTCCGGCTCGCTTGTTTTCAAATAAGCCACCTCGGCCTGCCCGTTGATTGCCCGGATGATCTTGGAACCGTCCGGAGCACAGAAGACCCTCATGCCTTCGTTTACTGGAAGGTCTGTAAGGAGGTTATGGCGAGGGGATTGCGGATCTGCAAATGAGCAGAAAAACTTCACCTTCCACTGATAGGCCGCGTCCTGATTCCTCCTTGGTGGAGGCCGATCAGCCTGAACGCCCGCTGCTACTCCGAATCGCCACTGCGGGGAACTGGGCGGTTCAAAACGGGGACCTTCAGTCCAACGCTTCTTTTCCTGTTCGCTTTTGTCCGCGAAGAATTTCGACTCATGAAGGGGTGCGAATGCCAGGGTGTCGAGACGGAACACGAGAGGTGCTTCATCAGGAGGAAAGAAAGCCAGTTCCTCCGCAGACCACCAGAAGAATTCCCCGAGCGGAACATCGGTCCCAGGTGGGCGAGGAAGCTCCATGGCACGTTCGTCCTCCAATGACAAAATCCAAAGCGAAGAGGAGGCAGACCCACCGCGGCACAAACAGGCAAGCCGTTTCATATCCGGTGACCAGACAAGCGAATCTGCCGGATCTTCCGAAACGATGAAGTTCGCAATTACTTTGAATGTGTGCAGGTCGAAGGCCGCAATTCCGGAGTTGCCGTCTCCTTGGCTACAGTAGGCAAAAAGCCTTCCATCATGCGACAGGCTCATTGCCCTGTTCTCAGCCACGTTCCCAATAGTTTTGACGAAGCCGACCTGAAGCTGGTTAAAGCGTGATTCGCGCAGCTCCGCCGAAACTTCGTATCTGAATGGCGGTGGAACAGAAGCCGGGGTCGGCAGAGGTTTTGCCACGACCACCGGGGGAGGGTCGACTTTGGGATCTCGCCCGAGAAACATAAGGGGCGAGGCAATCAGCAGGAACGACAGCCACGACAAGAAGCGGAATGGCCATTTGTACCCGCTAGCGGCACTTGGCGGATGGGGATTAATGTCAGAAGGAATCCGCGCGCGTGCCAACCATGCGCCAATCGCCCCACCGATGAAGCCGCAGAGCACGCTAGGAAGCAGGGCGGCGAGGGAGACATAACAGGTGCTCCACATCTTTGCCTTGAGATGAACTTCCGCAGAAGAGTTTGGCGCAGCCAACGCATTCAAAGTGGCGAGCACGCATAGAATCGCCCCTGCAATTAGGGCGGTGCGCCAGCCTGCCTTCCATCCAAACCAACAGCCGTTACCGATGGCTTTCGTGGGTTTCTCGAGCAGGGTTGGTCGGAAGAATGGCAATGAAAAGCCTGCCACGGTCGACGACGTCATGAGAATGATAATGAGCAAAAAAGGAGTGCCCAATAGCTGCCTTTGACCAAGTTGGTGAACAAGCACTGCAGCTAGGGCTCCGCACAAAACTCCGCAAGCATCGGACTGCCATTGTGCAGATGAATTGGGTGTCAAAAGCCTATTTTTCATCTAGCAAATTTTGACTACCATCTAAGATTCAGTCAATTTAATTGGATTAATTCGCCTCGTAGGAAAGGATGAGCTAGGCATAAACCATTGCAGGTCTGATCATTGTTAGTCGGTCCCATATCCAGCAGGATGGCAGGCCAATGAAATTTATCTCTCTGTGCGATTATACCGGAATCGTGGAATGCGAGATCTTTGCCGACGCCTACCGTAGTGGCGGTTTAGCCACCGTGCGTTAGCCCATCATCCAGTTAACAGGCGGTGTGAAACAGTTCGACAACGGGGCAGGTTTTACACTTGATGTGTAGGATTTGACCAAGGCGAGAGATTCCTGTTAGCCCTTCAAAATGGCGGTTACTTTTTCAGTCAGCAAGGAGCGGGATTCTGAACCGCCTGCCTGTTTTGCGGCCTGCTTTAAAGCCTTTTCAATCTCTTCTGCGCTCTTTCCAGGAAACTGCTTTTTAATGGTATTCACAAAATGCCAGACTTCATGATCCTGCTGAAGGGAAATACGGTCACGGTCAGTTGCGCCAGTTTTGTTGGGATCGTCGCTCATGGTGATGATTCGGTCCTGTTTTTGCGCCTGGATGTATCGGAATAACCAAAGGTCATTTGGGAAGTTTCCGCGCGAGCTCTGCTGCAAGCGCGATTCAGAAGACGGCCGATACATTGGCCTTAAAGCCATGACCAAAAAACAGTAGCTGGAGATTGATGGGCATGAGCTGACGCTCACGAACTCGGATAAGGTCTATTTTCCTGAAAGCGGCTTTACCAAAGGTGAAGTGATTGACACCTTCATTGCACTCGTTGCGATACTGGAATTACTTTGTCGTGCTTGAGACGAGGGAATTAAAATTGTGATACTTCGGTGGGAGGGTCTTCGACTTTCCAAGATATTCCGAGCTCAATGGGCTGCATACCCTTGTTGGCAATGTCAGGTTCTGGGAGGTAGTCGGACACATACCAAGGTCGGAGGTTGCCCATGGCGAGATTAAGGAAGACGGTCCAATATTTCCGCAAGTTGGTCGCAAAGACGCCACATTGTATGTCGTCCCCAGCGAGGCTAAGCCAGCCGATGGGTTGGCAGCCAATGCGAAGAGTGTGGACATGATTACCTGCCGGGGCTTTTGGGGGGCCGTTCAGGTGCAAGCCTGCGTGACATTGGATGCCCAAGGCGGAGGCCTTGCGCTTGACATACTCCACAAATGAGGGAAACCCTCCGCAACGGGTTAGGTCATTGTAGCAATCGTGGTCGTTGACCGCTAGGCCGATGCGGCTTAGTTTGACAATGGCGCATAGCAGGGCATCGAGCTGCCCCCACTTTAGCTGCTTGTAGTGGTTGAACTCCACGGTAAGGACCGCTACCTGAGGGGAGTCATCTCTGCCCCAGCGGCAGTGATCGAGGTAGAAAGGAATGCAGATTCCAGCCTCAACTGACTGATGTTCCCCGTGGAATGGCACGTAAAGGTCACAGTCGCGGCGGTAGAAATTGGCCCGCATGGATTCGACACAATGGATAGCGATGGATTTTTTGCCGTCGACGACCTGAGGAAAGCTCTCCTCAACGGGTTGTTCCGCAGTATGAGCGGAGTAGAGGAATTGATTGGTGATGAACTTCTGGCCATCAGGAGAGAGTTTGACGTAGCCTAGCCGTGCGATGACGGCACCGCTGTTGCTATTCCGAAAGAGGCAGTGAACATCCTGAATAATGGACCGGGTCTCGCATTCGTTGATGTTTTCATGGGGCAAGATGGGCCGGAGGAGCCGAGCTGCGGAGAGTTTCACAGACTCGCTAACGGGGAGGTTGCTCCATGGAAGCTGGAGGCGACCAGCGGCGACACCGGGATCAAGAACGGTGCCAGGATGGGTGCGGGCGCTGTGGTGAATTGCAAAGACGTGCCTGCCCTCTGCGCAGACGGTCTGGATGAGTTTTTCATCTGCCTCGATAAAGGGCAGATCGGTAGCCCGGCGCAACACGCGGATGACGCCAAGGACGGTGCCATCCTCATCAGTGACGGCGCAGCAGAGGAAGCGGCGGTAAGTGGCTTCCGAGAGCGGAAATATCTCGCGGTAACGATTGGAGGGCCTAACGGTTTCAGGATTGGCAGAGGTGTGGCTGATGTTGTTGCGCCGGATAATAGTTTTTGGATTTCGGGCGACATGCTGGGTGAGGCCGACGTTTGAGCTGCAGCTCCCGCTGATGTCGTAAACGCATTGGTCGAGGGGAACGACCTGGCCGCGTTCGTCAGTGAGGCCAGTAGAGGCGACAGCCCTGAGGCTGCCATTTTCGACGACAAAGATGCTGCCGGTCTCCGCATGGAGTATCTCTAGAACGGTTTTCAGCAGGATCTGAAAGCCATCGCTGAGGATCACGGCTTCCTTGGTGAGGCGGTGGCTGATGGTGGCTCGGGCGCAAAGGGTGCGAATATTTTCGAAATCGTCGATCACCCGGCCAATGATGCGGGAGAGTTCTATCATGTCGTCCTTGTTGACGCTGCGGTCGTGGCTGGTGGTGCCCGTGTTATGACCACCAAAGAGATATACACTCAGGCAGCCAATGGGCCTGTCGCCATGCTGGCGTGTGCGGAAAATGGGGGCCGCATAGACGTGCTTCACTTCCATGCGCAGGGCCTTTAAATTGCGATGGAACGAGATGCGGGGGTCGTCATCGATCACTCTCTCGGTTTCGCAGTTTGCAACGCTTCCGGTGAAGCTTTCCATTGGCAGGCCCCTCTCGGTCTCGTATTCGTAATCGAAATGAGCCGTACCACGGGCGTAAATGCGGCTGCCGGGTCTGTCAAAAATCCAGATCGTGACGCTGAGGTTGGTGGTAATGGCGTAGTCGTTGCCGAGAGTCGAGAGGCGGAAACAGAGACTGTTGAGCAGGGATCGTGAATGCCAGCCGTCCAAACCGGGATGCCAGCCGTGCAGCGTTCCCTGGCCAATGGAGTGAATGACCAGCAAGTCTACGGTGAATACGAGGCTCTCGGCAGCTAGCTGTTCCAGGTGGGAGGGGAGGAAGGCGTTGCGGTAGTTGGCGAAGAGCGTAATTTTACCGATGGCGTGGTGCTCCTCGGGGTGCAGAATGGGACAAGATATAAGTGAGCCGACCAGGCCGAGGCTGCCAGTGGGCTGGTAGTCGTTGTCGATGACGGGTTCCTTGGCGGACATTGGGTTAATTGCACTGGTCCAGGAATGATTGTGTGTGATCAAAGGGATCAAGCTCTCCCCTTTCGTGGCCTCCAGCATGGACGAGGTAGCCTGGAACTTTTCCAGCAGGCGGCCGAGGGAGTGGTTGAGGGATTTTATTGCGTGTTGGTAGACGCCCGATGCTCTCTGGCCGATCTCAGTCCTGGTAAGCCTTACGAGGTGGCTGCCACCGTGCATGTCACCTGCTTTGAGGCGGAGGGTATTGCAGAGATTGAAATGATAAACGAACGCGGGATTTTCGCGGTTGTGGGTGCCCCATTCATGCGCGGAGCGGACGCCCTCCAAGCGTTGCAGCACTCTTTCGCAAAGCTTTTGTTCCAGTGCCTCTAAGGGAATGCCGTTTTTGATGATGCAGTCGTCGCAATGGATGTCGAGAAGGGCTTGTAAGGGCGTCCCGTCTCGCAGTTTCTCCAGAATGCGCGACACTTTGGCATCAGCAAGGCTGGATGCGTTCTCAAGGCAATCTTTGAGACGTTTAATGAACTTCTGCCGCGATTCCTGGACGGTAGCGGTGTCCGCCTCCCGGAAGGCGGCGCGGATCTCACGCAGTAGCAGGGCTGTGTGATAGTCGCGATGAATCGTGTTGGAAGGCACAATGGAGGCGAGCTTCACGAGTCGTGCTGGAAATGTAGGAGCTACGCCACCGACCTCGACGTACAAATTTCCAGGATAAGTTTCAAGGATGAGAATGGCATCGCCAGAAGGAAGTCGGCCTTTCAGCGGACCTGTGTGGGCAAACCAGCTTTTTTTGCGCTCGTCCCACAAGGTGGTAATCTCGGTGTGACCCGGATTTCCGTCATTAGCATACATGACAGGTACGCTGGTGTACATGTAGCTGTGCTTGATGGGGTCAAAGAAGTGAAGCTTGCTGGAGCTTTGGTAGGAGGCGATGACAACGAGGTCCACTTCTCCGTGCTTGATTGCCTCCCTCAGCAGAGCCTCTGAGCAGACCAGCGGCACGACCTTGAGTTCCCCGGAGGGGGTCTCGATATCCATTATCGGGAACACTAGGCCCCCTTTGGGCTTCTCAAAAACATTAGGCTGCTCCGGAGGTGAAAGGTGCTTTTTCCCTCTCAGATGGCAAACGACTACTCCATTCTTTCTTTCGAAGACAGGTATGGCTATAGCTTCCTTGCCGCTCTCGAAGGGCTCGAGGTCGACCACATCGAAACCCATTGACAAATACTGACTATGAGAATTGCCTGCGTATCGATGGCTGCCAGCGAAAACGGCGCATCCTGTCTGAGTGACAAATTCAATGATAGACGGGAGTAAGGCCATGGGCAACGATGCCTCGGGAAAAGCAATGACATCTGGAAGTCTTTCCTGTCCAGAAAGCCATTCAAGGATACCCTTTAAGCGCGTTTTGGCCCAGGTTGTATATTCAGCCTCGCACATTTCAAGAGCATCTTCCGTGGCTTTGGCTATTTCTTGATTGGAGGCCCTGTGGCTCAACTGCCTTCTGAATTCAGTCAGGGAATATTCCGAGTCCAGTAGCGGCTCGGAGACGGCATTGACGTCGTGGACATCCGCGCTTGGATGAGAGGCAATTTGCACCACGCAGAGATGAAAAGCACGTTTTGACATGACTGAAGGAATGTTGGAGTGGATAGCGAATTTAAGATTAAGGACCCTAAACGAACTTTTTTGAAACGGTATATAGGGCAAATTACGCGCCACATTGTATAAAAAGTGAAGATTTATGATCGGTTTCGCTGACAGAAAAGCCCATTCCATGGCGCACGATTGGATAACACAGAAGATCGTGATATCCGATCTCGCATGCACCGAGGAAAGCTCCTCTAAATTCTCGCAGTTTTCATGAGTCGCTTGTTTTCCTGCGATCCTGTTCTTTCTTACAGCTTCTGAATCTGTTTCTGCCACTCGTGGCTGCGATGCTGTAACCGTTGGTCGCCCTGGCCACGCTCAGCATCTCAATGCCCCCATCGCTCCTCTAGGTGCCATGGAACCAGATAATGCAAAATCTCGTTCCAACCAGATCGCAAATATATCTAGATTTGTGCCTTCGGAACATCAAGGACGAGTATATCAATCTTCCCAATAAAAGACAGAGGCCAGTTCAATGCCAAGATAAGGACTATCATCACAATGGAAGCGAAAATGGTTGTCGTAACTTGATGCAGTGTACCTGAGATATAAAGGTTTGCACCGGGCGAGGGGCTTGGTGCGCCCGGCTTCCCAGTTGCTCACCGATTTCGCATCGGCTCCGAGCAGTTCGGCTAGCCGACGCTTGTCGAGCCCGAGGCGCTTGCGCAATGCCGCTATCTTCTCGCTGAAAATCGTCGAAACGGGATAAGGGGGAGAATCCCAAAAACTGGGTGATTGCGGGCAGCATGCAGACTTCCGGCTCGGTCTGCCCAGTTGCCCAATGACAGAGTGTGTTGTAAGTGACGCCGAAGATCTGGGCCACCGCCTCTTGGGTGGGACGAAGTTCCAGCCGACACTTTTTCAGATGCTGGCCGATGGTCTGAGGTGATTCAGGGTAGCCGCGCATTTTCTGCTCATGCGGACCAATGCAACGCCTTGAGGCCTGTATTTTGACGGCAAAAATAGGCAATTTAGCCATGCCAGCGTGAATTGTACGGCGATCCGAAAAAAGCCTGTCGCTGCACCTCGACCATGATCCAGCGCTACCGCGAGCGTATCAGCGGGCCGCTGCTTGACCGTATCGACCTCCATGTGGACGTGACTCTCGTGGACTACAGAGCTCTGTCCAGCACGGCTGCTGAGGAATCTTCCGAAGAGCCATTCGCCAACAAGTCGAACGGGTGCGCGAGGTGCAGACAGAGCGGTTCAGAGGCTTAAAAGCCACCCACACGAACAGCAGCAGGACGCCGCACCTCATTAACAAGCACTGCGAGCTAGATGCTGAATGCGCAGGTCTCCTGGAACATACCATGAGCGAGATGAACTTCAGCGCCCGCGCCCACGACCGCATCCTGAAAGTTGCCCGAACCCTCGCCGACCTGAAAGGGGTGGAGAGGATCGACCCAGACAGTGTCCTGGAGGCCATCGGCTACCGCACTCTGGACAGGAATCTTTGGACATAGCGGTAGCGCGTTAACGGCTTCCTGGCGCCTCCCTGGGCGGCAAAACTCATTGCGAAACGGGCCGTTTGGATTAACTGGCTACCAATGGGCGACACCGAACGATCTGAGAACCACAAAGACAGCGAGCTAAGCGGGATTCTCTACACAAACGCCGCCCTGGCCAGCCTGCGTCAGACGCTAGCCAATGTGGCGACGAATTCGTGGATGTATGAAAACCTTGTCATTTCCGCTTTAGACGTGGCGCTGCCCCCGCCTCCTTTTTCACACCCTAACTGTGGCGTTCAGGCATTCAGGGCACTTTTTCCCCGCATGGAATCCGCCGTGCAAAGCATGTCCGAACATGACAGCACCAGCAGTGGGATGAACAGGCGAAGCATGGAAGCTGCGCTCAAGAAGGCGGGCGGCAACTACCATGTGCTGCCACGGCAGCTCCCGAAGACAGGGCTAGCTTTGATCGAGTGGACCGGCACCTGGCAAGCCGAGGGTTTCTGGGGGAGTGACCTCAAACACACCCACTGGGTCGCAATCGCAGAGGGCTTTGTCTATGACATCAACTGGTCTGGCTGGCTGCCACGTCGAATATGGGAGGAAGTGGTGCTGGATGAGATGATCGCGAGTCTGCCCAAAACAACAGGCTGGCGTCCGCATACTGGCTACGAACTGGCATAACTGTCACGCCGCCGCAGGCAGCAGGAGCTGCCGACGAAAACCACCACCATCCGCAGCGAGACCCAGGCGCTCGTTATACCGCGCTCTTTGCGCGGCGATGTTCTGATCCAGTCTGGAACTCAGGGACGTTCCTTGCAAGGTCGGCTCAAGACGCCATCTCCATTTAGCGCCCCACTTGCGGAGAACCTGGCGCTTCATCGTCTTGATGAAAGGGTTTGCGTCGATCACCGTGAAGGAATCAAAACAGTCATCCAACTGCTGCAACCTGCCAGCCCCCGCAAGCATGAGCGGATGAAGCGCTCGCCCCAGCGCCTCCTGCAATGCTACAAGTTGAGCAAAGTATTCGTCACCGAAGTGCTTGTGCTCCGCGCCAGTTTGAAATTCAAGCGATACCAGCTTTGACTCAGGTTGCTCTTTCAGAACATCCCGCCAGCGGTTCCAATCGAACTGAGTGAGCGCGTTGAGGTGAAAAACTGTCGGTATGCCCGCTGTGGTCATGCGCTCAGACAGCCGGAACATCCTGCCGAAGTTATAGAGGTTGTTGGTGCGCGGCACGTCCAGCATGAAAGAAAAGTTGGGCACGGTCATGGCGAGCGGACGCAGAGCCGCGATGGCATCCAGCAGGTGCCGACTCCGATGAACTTCCCAAAATGCTTCGATCCAACGGTCTGGGCACACTGAGGTGATGATGAACTGCGTCTCCCTCGAAAGCTTGAAGCTGCGCCGTACTTCATCGGGCGTGTTGTAAAGCACACGCGCACGCTTCAAACGATCCTGAGTGATGATCCTGTGGAGCGGAATGGAGACGACTTCTTCATCCAGCAGCGTTGTCCGGCTGCCACCGTGGTCAATCTGCGGAACAAAGATCGGCAGGGGAGCTGAGTCAGGTGGGAGAACGCGACCTCTTGGCAGAGTATCCAGCCCCTTTACTTCAGAAACCTTGTCGGCGAAAGCCATCGCATTGGTGGGGCAGGTCATGTCACATCCGTGATGCACACACCAACTCGTGCAGCGGTCTAAGCACCCTCTCTGGAACCCATCTCCAGGCAATCCGCCGCACTGGTCTAGCCAGCCACACTCGGCGCAAGAAGGGGCAACGGCCCTAGTGATCGGGTAGAACATAATCAGGGGTTCTTGAACGGCCTTTTTGATCTGACGCGAAAAACTCCATCAAATGAGGCTTCGCTTTCAACTACCACTGAAATGACGCCGTAGTGGTAATTCTTCCTCATCAACGTAGTGAGCAACTCCGCGTCTTCTGGAAGAACATGCGCGATGAACTTGCCGCGCTGCATCAGGCGGACATCGGATTCTGAGAAGGCGCGTGCAACGAGAGGAACTCCAGGTCTGAGGTCAGCAGCATCCTCGGTGAGCTGGCAGTTGAAGTGGTGAGTGACGCAGTCTCCTTTCACTCGGGTGAGGAGGTCAGGAGTGGACAACTCAGCCTCACAAGCGACATCGCTTTTTTGCTGGAACTGTTCGGCTTTTAAACGAATAAAGTTTAGGCCCATAATGTGAACTTTTTGGCTAGGGGTGAATAGATCCAATACTTGCCGCTGCGCTGACGGGTGACGAGCCGCACGGCAAACAGATCAGCCAGTCTGTTGCTCCAGCCGTTCACCGTGATGCGCTCATCAGACGTGTCAGCAAGTTGTGCCGCAGTCGCCTCGCCAAGCGCGCAGAGCGATCTCAGAGTGGAAAAGAGGAAGCCATCAAGCCTGCCGAGGATGGCAGCCTTCTCAATCTTTGGCGGAGAGCCTTCGGTCACCAAAAGGACAGGTAGGTTTCGCTGCGCAAAGAAGTCATGGACCTCATCCGCGACCTCCGGCGAGCACCCGGTCAGCACAGGAAAAATCGGCAAGGGGCGCAAAGCCCATGGATCGGTCAGACTGCTGGCGGGGGTCTGTTTCGCGTCCGCTTGCCCGCAGAGTAGCGCCCACAGCACCGTCGCCCGCAAGTAGCTCCCGGTGATACTTTCCGCCTTGCTCAAATCTATAGCTAGAACAACGCTTCTATCGGAGCACTCTTGAAGTTGACGCATCACTGGCTCCATGTCTGCCTGCGCAGAGGAAGCACCAAAAAGATGCTGACGACTTGATTTGAGCTGAAGAATCGAAAGCCCCATGAATCATTCAATAACTGTACTTGGTGATTGAGTCAATTAGAAAACTCTATCTGTCGCTCCTCGGGAGCGTTTCTGAGATCACAAGCAAGGCTGACCTGCATACCGCGAAGTTGTGGTGAAGAAAAGAAAGCCGCCTCTCGCTGGTCGTCGCGCGGTCGCAACAGAACGGATGCATCATCGCTTCGCAGCCGGAGCATGGCATTCCGGTCCGCAAGCGCTCGAAGCACCTGCTTGAAACCTTCTCCCTCTCCCTGTCCATCCCTTCGGCTGGCGTGATCCACGATGATCGCCTTTAGCGCCTCAGTTGCGCTTTTTAGATGCCGCCAATTCCTTGAGGAGGCAAGGCTGGTGAAAGCCCCGATTCCAATGTCGGCGACACAGAAAGCGACATACCCATCTGCCACATGATAACCAGCCAGTCCGGTAAATTCATCGGAACAAGCTTGGGCGAGGCTGTGCTGGTTCACGTTGTCCGCCATTTCATGGAGAACTTTTGCCAAGGCCAAAGCAAAATCTTTGCTGAAACCTGCCTGTCCCATCGAGCGCGACATTCGCTCCCGAACCAACTGAAAGTCTGTCCCTTGAATCGAGGCTGCATTCCGAATCCTGAAAAACTCCAACGATCTTGTCCCATGAATGTCTTCGGAGCAGTGCGCCTTGCTTATCCTGTGCCATTCAGTGAGCAACAGATTGAAGATTGGATGGCCCTCTCTCGCAGAAGCCTCCATCTCCGCCAAAAGGTTCGATGAAGGTTTCTCTTCCATGGCCGACAGGAAAAGCTCCATCGCCCCCGAGAGCGTAAAACCACTGAAGCGAGCAAGGGAGGCTTTGGCTCCCTGCCCACGAGCAATCAACCGCCTGCAAGACTCAACGTTGTTGGAATCAAGAATCAAATTAGGAAGAGCCACAGGCTCGAAGACAAATAAATGCCCTGTGCCTGCTTGGTCAAGAAAGTGAATGATAAGAATGGCAAAACAGCCAAGTCTATCGTCGTCCTACCCCAACCAAAACTTCCAGATCGGGAGCAAGTGCTACCAGCCTTTCTCGAAGCCGCCGAAACGGCACACGCCTCCAGACTACCAGTTCCTCACGGACTTCACATCCACCCCGACCCGTTTGGCGAACTGATGCTTATCAAGCCCGAGGTGGCGTCTTAAAGCCAAAACAGCTTCCGCATGAGTATTGCAGGGAGGAGGGGATGGGGCATAGCCGAGGAAGTCAAAAATCTTTGGCCATTTCCCGATACCTGGTGAAACCCGGTCTCCTTCCCATCCATTGTAGGCCATGAATGAAATTCCAAACCGCGCACCCGCCTGTTCCTGGGGCAGCCCAAGATCGAGACGACACTTCCTCAAATGCTCGCCTAGACTCCCCGGAGTTGCTGGATACCCCTTCACCATCTTCTCATGCGGCCCAAAGCAACGTTTAGAACCCTGAATATAAGCGATGAAAATAGGCAACGTAGCCAGAGGCTGTGGGGCAGATGTTTGCGGCTCTGATGCAAGCTTTGCAGATTGTGATGGATATCTTCCAGGATCGGAGCACTGCGCTCCTACCTGGCCGCCCGTGCTTCCATCCCAAACTTGTGCCCACTCTTTCGCCCTTTGACGGATCCATTTCAAAATTCATATTACGCCCCTGAAAAATGCTATATATGTTATCGGAAAATAATCGAATGATAACGCCCCTCCTCATTCCAATAACAAATATCACGTTTAAACAATTCGTGGTTACCATCGGGATGCAAAAGGGTTAGGGTTCTACGCCTAGCTGCTAGATAGTAAAGCCAGCGACAGAGAAATTGCTCATCCTGACCATATGCCCCCCAGTGCGATAGCCCCACGTGTGTCAATTCTGGAAAGGCCTTTACCTCCTGAGCCATAGCCACATCCCGATTCATAATTATCCAAGCCTGGGCAGAAGCTTTAAATTCAAGCGGCCCTCGAATACAACAACTACCATGGATTGACCTGTATATCAGCCGGTTCAATACATCGCGCCAATCACTTGTTGTAGTCCTAACAAGGAATACGCCCAAATCTAAAGCAACACGCACAATATTTTGATAATCACCTAACGCATAGTTGTCCGCTCCACGAGCTACGCACAATACATCTTCCTCGACTGGCAAGTACCTCCATAACATTCCAGGCATAGATTCCCAGGAGGCGTATTCCATCAGGAAAATCTCAACATCTAGGGGAATAAAGTCGATCAGAAACGATAGATCTCGGGCCAGATAAACTCTATGAACCCATCCCTCTGGTAAAATTTGGCGACACCCATCTAGAAATGGTAAAAAATAATTTCCCCACCAAGACACACTATGGCGACCCGACAAATGAGGCTCTTGTAGGGCCTTCAATGATGCAGGTCTATGCAACCAAAGATGAGGAGCATGCGTCCCCCAGTATAATGAGGTGGACACAACGACCTTTTTAGCAACCGGGATCACATTGATTCTATCTGAAACGCTAAAGAGCTCCGGCAGAGTATGCGCATGAGAATCACGAATAAACTGGGGGAATACATCTTGCATGTCAATCTCGAGGCCGCCCATTTGCATCAATGAAAAATGGAGGCCGCATGACCAGTTTCCACTGTTCATTAGTTAGTGTTTCCTTATCCAGTAAAGATGAGTCGCTATTGTTCCACCCGGGAGTTGGAGGCGTTAAATAGCTGTCTCCTTGAAGAGGATTACGCCTAAATTGAACGCCACCTGGAACCACGCGAATTAGAATACTTCTCCTGGGATGAGAGTGGCCTCTGTGATAAGTTCCGTGCGTAAGCGCTTCAGTGAAGATAATTATAGAACCAGCTTTTTGGGGAAGCTGAATCATATGAGGATGCTTATCAATCTCAAACCATTCAGGCGGACAATCCACATTTGATTTGTGCGAACCAGGGACACAACAAAACCCTCCCGCTCCTGCCGGGATATCCATAAGCGCAATGCTGATAGTAAGAAGTGAAGTATAAGGCCTACCACGTTGAAAACTATACGTCACTCCAAGATCGACTATGTGACTTTGGTGATGAAGTCGTCCTTTGGTGGAGTAAAATTGTTCACTAACGCCGAATGCGTGATCAATTCTAAATCCTTTGCCGAGCAAACACTGTAATGTGGATGACAAGGCCCCCAATGAAAGGAGATCGGTCCAAGGGACTCCCCAAGCAAAGTTAATATCGAACATATCACGACCGGCAATCTTTTGATCCCAACATGCATTTAACTGAACCAAGCATTCATTGCTTATATGATTATCAACCTTTAAATAACCATTGAGATCAAAAGAATATTTATCTTCGCTATTCATAACATGACTCCCAGAAGAGTGCCTAATGAATACAAAAAACACGTGGCCGCGCCTGACAACCACATTATGGTCACGAACCAGAACATGGCAGGACTATTATCACGGTCGAATCGATATGCTTCGGCAATTGCTTTACCTGTATGCAGTCCGCGGAGACCCAGAAAAGCAAATAATAAAGCGACTACAAGCACCATAATCGCACGAATGACTTCACTGTTCATTTCAGATTTTCTATTTGCAGAATTTATCGTAACAGTCTTTTGCTTTCTGAGCTGCATCCACGATACCCAGGACGTTGCCGATAACGGGAAGTGATCTGGCGAATCTCCTCAGCCCGCTAAGAGTGGCGAATCCAGAACGCATCCCTCGTCCAGCTCTGCCATTATCAACATACCCGCGCAAGCGGGCGTGTTCTGCATCTCCTCCCGCCGCGTTGTAATCTGCATTATATAGCTCCCCGGCACTGCCAAAGCCCCCAGCAGCATTACCCACTCCAGGAGCACCACCACCAAATACACCAGGATTAACAGCCATACTCCAATCGCCCCGCTGGAATAAATTAATTTCAACGCCTGTTAGTCCAAGAAGATTTCCCAAAACTGGGGCCAGGCCAATAAATGCATTAATGCCGACGTCAAGGAGACAGCGAGCTGCACCATCTTTGTCCCTGCAATTAATCCCGTCACCTTGATCATAATTTTTCCTTATGGATATAACACCACCACCACCGCCGCCGCCACCGCCACCCGAATCCTTCGATCTCTCACGGCCTTCAGGCGGATTGCCAAAACAAGTCTCGACAGTTGATCCATCTTCGAGCGTAACATTCACCAGATCCACATTACAGCACCACTCACCAGTACCGCGTGCTTGCACGTTGTTAGTGCCAGGAGGGCAACAACCAGGCTCGAGACCAAGGAAATCATGCTGATTAATTGTGTCATTTCCTGTCATTCTGTACATATTGTTACCCGCGTCCTCAGCTATAGGATCTCTCGATAACCACCTGCCGAGGTCAACACTAAAATACCGAAATCCATAGTTATAAAAACCGGTATATGCATCTTTCATCTGTCCATGGAACAATACATTCCATTCGATATTGGAGGATATCTTTTCTTGGAAATTGCTGTTCAAAAACCGAGTTTTTCCAAAAGAAGAATAGGAGTAGCGTTCCAGGATATTACCACTCGTGTCAACGGTCGATACAGTATCATAGTAGTCGCTCAAACAATATACACTCTCATCTAACGAGCCGTTTCCGTTGGTGTCTCTATCCCTCCTCAAAAGTTCATCTCTATGCCCAGGTCTTAGGCTCCAAAAATATAAAGTATCAGGAGTATTAGAGGAGTTAATACGCTCCTCCAACACTTTCCACGAGAGGTCATAATAAAAGTGACGGACAGTATTGTTTGAAGTGGAAGATATTCTTGCAGAAAGTCCATCATAGCTATACCTAACGATCTCGTTAGAATTTCTCGAATTCCTGATCCGAGTCAATCGGTTCCAGGCATCCCAGACAAGGAGGTAACCCGAACTCTGGTCTTGGGAGATAGCTTGTCCATAGTGCTGCATATTACCAACCTTATCATAGGATATGCCACTTGCTATTTCATCAATGCTCTCGATTTGATTATTCTGGTTATAAGAACGGCGCTGCACGAATTCTGCTTCGTCGCGGTTGGACGTTTTGTACTTATGCCAGTTACCAGTAGGGTCATATTGAAAATTTTCCTCGAATACAGGGATACCGGCAATTGAGCTTCGGTTGATATTTAGAGTGCCCTCGGATAGTGACAAAAGTTGCCCAATCCCATCATATTCAAAAAACTTGTCTTGCGGGTCGGTGACTGGAGCCGCCAATTCCTGCCGCCATTTTCTCCGGCTAGATCTGTCGTAACCATACTGAATTCCATTTAATAAATCACCACTTGCAGACCTCTTCCAACGCATTTCCACTGTGCGTCCAAACCGATCGTACCCACTATAGGGGTCTCCAGAGTCTCCTGCTGGAGCATCAACGGGCTTAATGTAACTCAATACCAAGTTCGGTTGCTCCATCTCCAGTTCAAGAAAGCGTGCCAAACCAGCCCATTTGAAAGCTGCAAGCTGTGTAGATTCACCTGAAATTTGTGTTCCACTCAAACGCGCCAATCTATCGTCTATTCCATTTTCCAAACCGTATTTAACTAACACCTCATGCCCGGATGGATACTCAATGCTTTTCCGTCGCACCTGATTAGTCGACCCATCATCATATGTGTAACGGACTCGAGGAGTTGAGGACGACGTTGCCCCGCTATGACTTTGAATGTCCTCTGAGATTTGCCTATAAGCATTGTAGACAAGTGCAACTTCATTCAAGATTGAGCCTTGCCCAACTATGGGGCTGGAGTAGCTTCTAACACGACTCATTAGTCCGTAACTATTGTAAGACAAGCTGATCCGCCTCACCGTTGAGTCTATTCCAGGCCCAATGGAGATCACACGATCTTCGATGATACGTCCTGACTTATCTAGCACGAGATCATGATCAGTCCCATTTGCATCTGTGTACCCGATGATCTCGCTCTGTCTATTATATCTGTAAGATATGAAGCTAATTGCATTATTGAGTTGGTCCCTTCCGCCGGGGTATACCTTGCTCCTTAGCAAGTCAGTTCTGACCACTCCACTGCCATTGTCATCAACTCCATACTCCCAGGACGTTACTTGGTCTCCAGTGGCAACATTACTAACGATCAGCCTCGAGACTTCCCCCTCAGAACTGTAGCTGATTTCGCTCGTCCTGTTTGCCGAAGCGTGTGCAGCCTCTGCGTCTTCCACAAAATTTTCTACTACCTTGATTTTCCTACCAAGACAGTCACTCCACCACCTAGTGATGTTGCCATCCGGAGAAATTGCTTGAGAAGGTTGGCCTCGCTGCGCATACGCAATTCTTGTGACGAGTATGGTATCAGTGGAGACTGGGCTAATCAGAGGCCGTTCAAATTCGCGGCCACCAAGTGTGCCAAAATTTGCGGTTGCCTGATTTCGACCAATGGGATCAGCCCACTGTGCAGTATATGTAACGCGAGCCCGAGGTTGATTCCCATTGGGACCAAGAAGTGCGCCCGTGCCGGAAGCATCATGAAAACGCTGGAAGTTTTCGGTATACAAAACATTATTTGCAGAGTCATAAACAGTGGCATTCTGCTCTATGACAATGTCATTTGTCACATTATTAGAATTGCCATCGAGCCCCCCCGACTGAGGGTAAGCTACATAAGTTACTATTAACCTATTTATAGAATCAAATTTATATTTTACGTATGTTTTTGATCCAGGAGAAACAGTCTTGATTTGGTTACTCCTAGAATCATACCAACGGCTTCTTTTTAAGGGATTCGCTAGACTTCCATCGCTATTCACTCCGAAAAACTGCTCAAGATATACACGGCCGAGAGCATCAACAGCGATAGAGGTATACGATCTACGGTTTGATGCGAGAACAGAATTTGTATAACCAGTTTTTGCAACAAGATTATCGATGTTGTCGTACGACTGAACCAATATTTGGGTATTGCTCCCATTGTGTTCAGTAACCCTGGCAAGGCGCCCACGATCATCATATTGATAATCATTAACCCTATCATCTCCTGGGTTTTCGTTAACTAGTCTCCTCTCCTGAATTAGTCGCCCTAATGAATCAAGCGTCCCTGAGTCGTATGTATTTTTGATCGTAGGCACCATGTTGTTTCCTGGAGCAGCTCCTCCCGATGGATCAGAGTCCGTTGCACCTGAGTCATCGGTGCCCAACCATCGTTCCAAAAAGAGTCCCCTGAAATCAATCACGTCTCTTGTTATTGTGCCGCTTGCAGATAAAGTTCTGTTTAATCGGTTCATCGTATCATACCCATATTTAACCAGATTATAGTGGTCGTTCTGGACTCCGAGAACCGGATTTTCATCTACCTCCCTATCTGATATCGGTATGGAAGCATATGAACATGTTCCGAGTAACAGACCCTCATCTGAATAAATGTAGCGAGTCCATTTGCTCCATGAACTTTGCGGAAACGAATCCAAGCCATCAATTTTGTCATCCTCTGAATGTGATGCTGAAATTTCATCTGTGATTTGCCCCCGAAAATCCCGCTGCGTAATATTTACGGGCCCGATCGTTCTAAACCCGTCACCAACCACATATCCGGCAGCACTCCAATCCTGTCGGCGGGCGTCAAGATAAACCTTGTATGATACTCTTCTTATCATCGTCGCGACTCCATGCAAATCACAAGAGTGGACTGGGCCCACGGATTGAGTTACCCTCCCTTGCGGATCACTTGAGTAATCACTAATTAAATGCAATCCACCACCTGACGGCGTAACCCAAGTCGGAGGCACCACAAGTGAGGACATTTTTTTAACATCCACATCATTTACACGTTGGATAGCAGCACCCGTAAGAGGATCATATACTTGATACGTCAAGAATCCGGCTGCATTCTTAACCCACTGCAAATTCCCAAATTGGTCATAGCGTTCAGTGAATACGTGTGTTTGACCAGTGCCGTGCTCTGCAATACTCACTACTGGCAGAGTGGTTATACGCTGAAGGGGACGTGCCCCTCCAACATGCCATTGATATGCATACGATGTTACGACAGGTTGACTACCACCACCTGCCTCACTCCGGAATTCTACTTTGGACGCTATTCGATACAGCACATCGTCACCTGTGGCCTGCGCGACATAGGTCAATTCATAAATCTTTGTTATCTGTCCGCCACTACCATTTTGGATCCCTTCCGATTTTAGATAACTTGGAGCCGAACCTGGCCCGCCGTCGAGAGCAGGATAATATTCCCAGCGTCTTATCAAACCGGAATCCATCTTTAAATTAACGACCAAATTCTCGGAGGCTGAAGCCGGCAAACTGACACTATCAATAGCATCGGCCCCGCATCTTAAAATTGGAAGATAAAATTCATTGTAAACGGAGAACTCCATCCACTGAACTGAGTTTTTGGACAAGATTTTGAGAATCGGTTGGTTCGTGACATTGAAATATACCGTCTCTACACTCCCATCAGGTCTGGTTATTACGCTCCTTCTGTTCCAGTTCACCGTCCCGGTCTCTCCATTAAGTCGGTCGTATAAGGTCGTCTGACTACCCCCCATAACCTGCACTTCTATTACCCGCTTCTCTTCATCATACTTCCTGTGCGAAGTGGCATATTGCGCAATAACCGCATCATTAGAGACACTTATATTCTCTGGAGGATAACCATCACGGACCATTCTTGCATAATCCTGCGGCTTGACCGAAAACCGTAAACCATACTGAAATCCAATCGCCGAATTCTCCTTGTAGTAGCGATAATAACTCGTGCCAATATGGTCCCACTCACCAGTATGGATGTTAAAAGTTTCTTCTGAGGCCGTTTTTAAATCATTGACATTGCCGGCTTCGTCTGATCCAGGATGGTAAGAGTACCGCCAGCGCTTTACTGGTATACTAATACCATCCCTGTAAATTCTTTTCTCAACGCTTAGATACTTTCCCGCATGTGCGCCTGAATTAGCGGAAACATAGTGTAGACTAGCGCTATCAAAACTATTTGGCAACGTTCTGACTAAAGATACAAGTCGTTGCGCACTATCGTAGGTTGCCACTGTCTCAACCCCGTCAGCACCCTTCATCCGTTTGAGCTTTCCTCGCAGGCCGGAGATGGCACTTGGTCCAAAAAACAACCAATTTGCTCCGCTTGGACCAGAAACCAGGTAGCCTTCGGGGGTAGACTTGACTTGACGTCTTGTGCCATACTTTCCCAAATATTTTTGGCCTGAACTATCCCAAGCAAATCGGGTGGTAAGCCGCTGACTTTCCACCATGAATATTTCACGTGATTGATCGTCTTCCATCACTGTTCCAAAACTGATGTAGGGCACAGTAGTCACAAGCCAACTATTTCCGTTAGGCCCGAAAGCGTTATTCGTTAGACGCGCCACATACTGAATGTTGTGATTTAGCGTCGTTGCTATGCCATCACCTCGTAATGTATTAATTGCAGCCATAAATATTGATTGTTGATGTTACATTTCGCAATCTTCTCCGCCAGTTTCGCCACCATCCCCAGCGGGGCACTCTTCGTCATCGTCCCCTGGGTCTCCCGAGCCCCCCGCCCCTAGGCAAGGATCACTCGTAGTTGGCTCATCAGAAGGTGTAGGGTCATCAGATCCGTATGGCATAATGTATAATTTTGGTTAAAATGTTATTTTTGATGTTGCTAAGATGGCGTAGGGAGCATTTAATTGTTCACAACGCTTAATGTCAACACCAGATTTAATTTTCACCGAAGAATCATCCATATTTCGGGCGCCGAAATTGATTCCCATGGGTAAAAATGATGTTCAAAAGATCATTCTATACAACGACCAGTCGCCTGGAGACATAATAATGCTTACCGCTGCTGTTCGAGATTTACACCGGTCATACCCAGGACGATTCTTGACTGATGTCCGCAGTCGTTGTCCTGACCTCTGGTTGTACAACCCTTTCATAACTAAACTGGAAGATTCTGCCGATGATGTTAGGGTAATACCGTGTAAATACCCGCTTATTAACCGGGCAAATCAATGGCCGTATCACTTCATTCATGGATTTATACACTTCCTGAATAAGGAGCTTAAACTTGCAATCAGGCCTTCAGCTTTTAAAGGTGACATTCATATGAGTGCGTTTGAATGCTCGCAGAATTCATATATTCATGATCTCACCTCGCTTGATATGCCATTTTGGGTTGTCGCGGCTGGCGGAAAGTGGGACTACACCGTAAAGTGGTGGTCAACTGAGCGCTATCAATCAGTTATCGATGCGTTTCGAGGGCGGATAGTTTTCGTGCAAATAGGGCATCAAAACCATCACCATCCTCCGCTTAGAGGTGTTATCAATCTAACCGGTAAGACGACACTACGTCAGTTGGTCCATTTAATTCACCATGCTCAAGGGGTTCTATGTCCAATCACTGGAGCTATGCATATGGCGCCAGCAATACCAACTAGAGGTGACCGTCCGGGTCTTCGTGCCTGTGTTGTAATCGCAGGAGGAAGGGAGCCTCCGCATTGGGAGAGCTATCCGAATCATCAGTTCGTGCACCGCGTGGGAATGTTAACGTGCTGTGAAACTGGTGGCTGCTGGAAGGCTCGAACAATCCCTTTAGGAGATGGGGACAAAAAAGATTCGGAAGAGTGGCTTTGCCGTCAGGTGACAGACGGGCTCCCTCGTTGTATGAGCATGATAACCCCTGAAGAAATTATAGCCAGGATCAACGGTTATTTTGAAGGAGGCGCACTAAACTATCTCACTTCATCGGAAGTGAAAGCTATTGGTGACATAGTAGGATGGTAGTATTGGCAGTCTGCAATAATGATATGAACAAGCTATTTATAGGCCCATGGATTGGGGAATTTGGGGTCGAACTTTTGCGGTGGCAAAGCATCGCCCGCACTGTCGCGCAAAGTCGAGTTTGGTCTGAGGTTATAGTAGCCACCCATCCTGATAGGTTTTTCTTATATGAGGATTTCGCGGATAAGTTTGTGGCTTATAAACCGAAAACTATCCATACCGTTGGGTTTGGATGCATAGGTCATCGAGACAAAAATATTCATGAAGATTTTATAAATACTGAATGCGGTGATGTCTGGCTGAACCCTCAGGTTGAAGCTGAGACAGAAAAACTTTACTACCCAATCAGTGCATGCTCTCCAACTTACCGGAATTTTTCTGAAAATGTTGAATGTAACACTAAGTACTACGATCTTCTAATTCATGCGAGAGCAACCAATAAGTCTGGACACAGTTTCAAGAATTGGAGCATAGCAAATTATAACGCTCTAATTGAAGCACTTCCACCTATTTGGAAAATAGCTAGTATAGGTGCAGTTGATGGCGCTCATAAGATAAAAGGTACGGATGATTTACGAGGTGTGTCGCTACGCAACTTGGCTTCGTGCTTTAAAGGCTCTGGCATGGTAGTAGGTACGTCAAGCGGTACAATTCATTATGCAACACATTGCGGTCTGCCTGTTGTTACGTGGATTGGAAGGGATGATCGTTACAACTATTATCCCGTCTGGAATCCATTTTCAGCACCCATTTGTTGCCTGGCAGATTGGCAACCTCGTCCAGAAGTTGTCGCCCACAAAGTTTTGGAGATGCGGAAATTAATCGAATCACAACAACAACCAGTTAGTATGGTGGTGGCAGGAACAATCTGTGGCGGGTATAGAGAGTTTGTGGCTGAAATGGCGGATTTGAATCCACAAACGCATGTTACCGTTTGGAATGCATGTGAAAGCCAGGAAGTGCGAGGGCATCCCCACATATTGGATTTTCTCCCAAGTATTAATTGCTTTCCTAAAGCCTTCCATCGCCAAGATACTCAGAAAACGATCACCGACTATAATGCAGACAGCAGTTGCCCTGTTAGAGTATTGACCTTTCAGAATATACGACTGATTGATCTAAGCAGATCCGAAGAGGTGCAATCAGCCAGATTAATTGTGATAGTTATTCGAGATTTAGCTAACAATATCGCTTCATTGAAAAGTGATGAACTCTCGCTAGGAAGACATTCATTTCTTAGCCAAGACTTCTTCGAAGTTATTCGGACTGGTGAGGAATACTTGCGTGAGGCATGCGGCGTAACGAATGTGCTAGGCGAACTTAAATATAAAACGGTATTCATAAGTTACAATAGATGGTCCAATGACTTAAAGTATAGAAAGGACATCATTAATGTCATCAAATCCTACAGCGATTTGGATTTCTCAGTCCTGAACACAACATTGAAGGCCACACGCAACAATGAAGTCTGGCAAAAATTTAGTTCTGACCGTTCATTTTGGAACGCGTTCGGTAGGCGGTCGACTTTTGAATTAGAGAAGAAATTACACTTGGATTGCATGCCAACATATGGCGACCCGCCGACCATTTCCTGAGCGATCGCATGCTAGAGTGTGTTTTGAACTTTTGCCTAACAAATGTTTCGCATGATAATGACGAAGGCCAGCCAGTGAATGCCGGCCAAAATAAATCTTCAGGCTGCCGATCTGCCCGCATCACTATGAACAATTGAAGGAAGAAGGCGTAGGCAGGATATTTGGAAATCGAAAGCCATAATCTCAATATCAACTATCCATGGTAATTATTCGATCCTGAAAATCCGCCCCGTTCATGAGGGGAGTAGGGAGGTGTGTCAAAAAAAGCGGTTTCAGATTGTAAGTTTAGGCTGTTTCAACGAAAGCGTCACGCCAAGCGCCTGCTGAAGCAGGTTGACGGAGGTGTGCTGATAGCTACGCGGCTCGTTGTTTCTGCTCTCGAGTCTCTGCGCAGGCTTTGGGCGTGATGTCTTCGACCTGCCGGTTGGTCATGGTTGGCAGACGGGTCAGCACATCGAGCAAATAAGCCCAGTGATCCAGGCCGCGGGCGCGGCAGGATTCGATGATCGTGTAGAGGATGGCACTGCGCTGGCCTGCATCTGCATCGCCTATAAAGAGCCAGTTTTTATTGCCGATGGCACTGGGGCGGATCGCGTTTTCGATCAGGTTGTTGTCGATTTGAACGCGACCGTCCCGCAGGCAAACGCTCAGTTTGTCCCACTGGTTGAGCGTGTAGATGATGGCCGCGCCTGTGAGGCTACGCGGCAGATGTTTGCGGCTCTGCTGCAAGCTTTGCAGCCTTTGGTGGATGCTCTCCATGACCGGGGCACTTTGCTCCTGCCTGGCCTCCCGCACTTCTATCGTTCCGGCGCGGGCTTCCCGCAGCCTTGCTTCGATTCGGTAAAGCTGCTGCATTTGCACAAGCACCTAGCGGGCATCTCCGCCCTCGGCTTGGGCTTCGAAAAACTTTCTTCTCGCATGGGCCAGGCACCCGGCGAGCTGGATCTGGCCTTGCCTGCGCGGTGACTGGCTGAAGCTTTCGTAAGCCTGGTAGCCGTCGCACTGGATCAGCCCGATGAAGTCTGCTGGCACCAGGCTTTCCAAACAGGCGGCCACACGTCCGGTGTGCCAGGCAAACAGGCTGGGGTTGCGCACAGGGTTATGGACCACCCAAAAATAACCTGTGCCACAGGTGCCTTTGCGTTCTGGATCTTGATACTTCACTGGCGTCTCGTCGATCTGCACATACCCACCGGCAAACACTTCCTTTTGGATGGCCAGGATGATCAGGCCGCAGGCATCCGCGCAAATGCCGCCCCAATTGCTCAAGGTCTGGCGCGTGAGCGGCACTCCGGCTCGCGCATACATCTGCTCGATGCGGCAGTAAGGCAGGTGCAGTTCAAAACGCTGCGTCAGGGTGTGGGCCAGCAAGCGCGGTGTGGCGATGCATCGCTCCTGCAAGAGGGGCAAAGGCGCTGTGACAAGCGGCAGATGCCGGGCTTTCTTGCGCACGTATTTGCGCCGGATGATCTTCTGGCAGCTAAACTTGCCAGGCGTGCAGGCCGGGGGCTTTGACCTCACTCGCACTGGCGGGGTGAACATTGAATGGCTGTGGGCCTATCAAAGCATTGTGGCTGCCCACCTGCTTCTCACCCCGGCGTAGATAGATGCAGCCGTGGCCGCCCTGGACCCGGAAGGTTGAGGCGCTAAACTATCGCACATTGGATCGCAATTTTTGGACTAGTGGTCGCAGGCCATGAGGTCTAAGAGCTTCTTCCGCCATCTGGACAGTGGTATAGCACGCCCAGTTTCCCAGTTGAATACCGACTTGGGATCGGCACCAACAAGCCTAGCAAACTCCCTTTTGTCCATTCCCAACCGTCTCCTCAATGCCCTGATCTCATCCGAAAACCCATTGAGGGGTGGAGGAAAGGGATCGTAGCCGAGAAAGGCGATAATTGCTGGGAGCTTCTGGAACCCTGATGGAATCCGGTCGCATTCCCAGCCATTGTAAGCCGTGAGCGAGATCCCAAAACTCGAAGCAACCGCTTCCTGGGTGAGTCCCAGATCAAGGCGGCGCTTCCTCAGGTGCTCTTCCACTGTGGTGGGGGACTCTGGATACCGCTTTATCTGCTTTTCGTGAGGGCCTAGGCAATGTAGGGATGCCCGGATTGCGGCGTTGAAAATTGGCAATGTAGCCATGCCAGTGCGGTTACTATGGCGATCTCAAACGCGCCTGCCGCTGCACCTCCCCCATGGTGCAAAAGTATCGTCACCGCATCAGCGGCCCGCTCCTCGACCGCATCGACCTCCATGTCGATGTCCCCCTGGTGGATTACAAAGCCCTCGCCAGCAGCGAACCCGGCGAGCCCTCCGCCGTCATCCGCGCCCGGGTCGAGCAGGCCCGCCTCGTGCAAGCCCAGCGCTTTCAGGGGCTCAAAGGCACCCACACCAACAGCGCCATGTCCCCGCGCCTGATCAAAAAGCACTGCGAGCTCGATGCCGAAGGCGCCGCCTACATGGAGCATCACATGGCCGAGATGAACTCCAGCGCCCGTGCCCACGACCGCATTTTAAAAGTCGCCCGCAC